>JADGRD010000248.1 GCA_017881285.1 Pseudomonadota bacterium
CGTCGTCGAAAACCAGCAGCACCGAGCCCTGCTCGGCCTCCTGCTTGCCGTCGATCACCTGCAATAGGGTGTCGATGCCGATCGCGCGCCGATGGTGGGCGATGAACTCCATCTGCCGCCCGAACAAGTCCCGATCCATCCGGTTGCCCGGCGCGATGAAGCGCGCGGTATCGGGATCGGGGACGGAGTGGTATTGGATCACGACCACGCCACGAGCGTTGGTCAGGAGCAGTCGTAGCCACAGGAGATCGGTACGAACGTAGCGGTAGGCATGGCGGAGCCTCGCCGGAAGGCGCCGGCGCCAGGAAATCGTGGCCGAGGCCGTGGACTCGTACGTTCCGATGGGGCTCACCCTCCATCCTGCTACAGGGATGACTATCCTACCGGAGTGGCGGGCTTGGCGCAACCGACCGCGCCTCGTGCGCTGGGCCCCGACTGCCTGACTCGATCAGCCCGACCAGCGCACCGACGAGCGTCTCGACATTCGGTTCCTGAAGCATTCCACTATGTCCACCGGGGGCGTCGATCACGTCCAGCCGCCCGACGGCGTATTCCTTCCATCCGAGGAAAGGATCGGCAACGAGCTCACTTCCTCGTTCCGCGGCTCCCTCCCCTTCCCCGGCCTTGACGAGGACGACATGGGCTCGAACCGTGCCGGGACGGTAGTTCGCACGGGCGCAGAGGTTGTAGATATCGCGCACGCTGAGTGAGGGGAGCCATGGCGGCCAGGCCGAGCCACTGGCCAGCACCCGCTTGAGCAGTTGCTGCCGGGCGTAGATCCAAGCCGAATCGACCGTGTGCATGGCCTCGTAGCGGACCACGTTGCGCACCTTCATGGCGGCTTCGGTCAATGGCATGCGCCACGAGTGGCCAGACACCGCCGGCCCCGCCGACGTGGACTGATCGGAGGGGCGGGCGCTGGTCAGCGGCGCGTTGCGCCCGTCGAACACGGCCACGAAACGTCGCCAGCGCCGCAGGGACTGCAGCCAGGGACGGTGCGGGGTCGTGGGCTGAATCGCGTCGAGCAGGATGACGGCCTCGACCACCTCGCCTTGCTCCTCCAACTGGCGCGCGGCCTCGAACGCGATTTCCCCACCTGCACACAGTCCGCCTAGGAAGTACGGTCCGCGCGGCTGCCGCAGTTGCAGGTTCTGCACGCAGTGGCGCGCCATCTCGGGGATCGTAAGATGCGCGAGCGGTATGCCTGGCAATCGAAACGGCGAAATCCCCCACACCGCGAATTCGGCGGGCATCCGTCGGGCGAGGTTCACGTAGGGCAGAAGCTCGCCGTCGCCGTCGTAGACGAAGAACATGAACTGGGGGCCGCCGGCGCGCAGCTCGGTCAACCACGGGTGAGGCTTTTGCGGTGCCGAGACGACCGGCTCCGCCGGCCCAGCCATGGCATCGATCGCGGCGGCCAACGACTCGATCGTCGGATATTGCAGGACCGTCGCCAGCTCCAGCTCTACGCCCAATTTGTCTCGCGTCTCCGAAAGCAACGCCAGCATGAGCATCGAGTGGCCACCGGAATCGAAGAAGTCGTCGCGCGTGCCAATGCGATCGCGCTGCAGTAGGCGCTGCCAAATCTCGGTCAACTCGCCCTCGGTCGGTGACCGCGGCGCCCGATAGGTGGTCGCGCTCGGCGCCGCGAGCGCGGCCGGCTGGGGCAACGCCCTGCGGTCGACTTTTCCGTTATTGGTGAGGGGAAGCGAATCGAGCAGCACGAACTGTCCGGGAACCATGTAGTCGGGCAAGCGAGTCTTGGCGAAGTCCTGCAGGTCGGCGCCCGCCGGACTCTGTCCCGGCCGAGCCACGACGTACGCGGCGAGCTGTTTGCTCCCGGGCGTGTCTTCGCGCATCACCACCACGCACGACTTCACGGCGGGATGCCCGGCCAGCGCAGCCTCGATTTCCCCCAACTCGATCCGATAGCCGCGCACTTTCACTTGATCGTCGACGCGACCCAAGTACTCGAGCACGCCATCGGGGCGATAGCGGGCCAGATCGCCGGTCTTGTACATGCGCGCCCCGGGTTGGCCACAGAAGGGATCTTGCACAAAGCGCTCGCGCGTGAGCTCGGGCCGGTTCAGGTAGCCGCGCGCGACACCCGCTCCTCCGACATAGAGCTCGCCCATGACACCCACCGGCACCGGCTGCAGATCCGCGTCGAGAACGTAGAGTCGGGTATTGGCAATCGGGCGACCAATGGGCACGGGGCCGTTGCGCGGGTCGTCTTCCCGTACTTCGTAGACACAGCACCCCACGACGGTCTCGGTCGGACCGTATTCGTTGATGAGACGCGTGTGCGGCGCAAAGTCACGCCACAGTTGCAGGCTCTCCGCGGGCAGATTCTCGCCCCCGATGACGAAGAGCCGGGTCAACCCGGCTACCTCGTGCGGACCGAGTTGCTGTCCGAGGAGATCCAAGTGCGCCGGGGTGATCTTGACCAAATTGCGGTCACGTCCTCGTCGCAACGCGGCCAGTAGGCTCTGGGCCGCCACGGTTTCCGTCAGCAGCTCGACTTGACCGCCCGACAACAAGGCCGGGTACAGGCTGGTCACCGACAAGTCGAAGGACACGGAGGTGTGCACGGGTACCGATCCGCCCGCTTCCAGGGCATAGGTCTTGATGGCCCAGGTGAGGTAATTGACGAGACCTCCGTGCAGGATCATGGCCCCCTTGGGCCGCCCGGTCGAACCCGAGGTGTACATGACATAGGCCAGATTCGACGGGACCGCGCCGGCTTTGGGATTGGCGGGCGATTCGCGCGCGATGGCCGCCCAGTCGGCGTCCACGCATACCATCTTGTCGGCGAAGCCGGGGTACAGATGCCGGCACCTCTCCTCGGTCAGCAGCACGCGAATCCCCGAGTCCTCCACCATGAAGGACAAACGCTCGGCGGGATAGGTCGTGTCGAGCGGGACATAGGCCCCGCCGGCCTTCCACACGCCCAGCAGGCTAACGACGAGGTTCGGGTTGCGCTCGAGGGATACCCCCACGAGGGTTTCCGGTCCGACGCCACGCTTCCGTAGATAGTGCGCGACCCGGTTCGCGCTTTGGTTGAGCTGCCGATAGGTCAGCCTCTGCTCGCCGAAGACGACCGCCACGGCGTCCGGAGCGGCCTTCACCTGCCGTTCGAACAACTCGTGGACACAAGCATCCGGAAGCTCCAGGGTGGTGGCGTTCCATTCGTGGATGAGTCGATGGCGCTCGACATCCGTCAAGACCGGCGCGGCCGCAGGTACCGCTTCCGCGTTCACCCAACCGTCGGGGCCAGAGCCAGCCTCGGGCGTTTCTTCATCATGCATGGATAACCTACGCAACAAGACAGGTTACAAGCGTACCGGGCGCGCCCCCTCGGCGAAGCCAGGTAGCCCGTGGTCTAGGGGTAGCACTGCCCGCGGGTTGGTTCAATGGGCGGACCATGCGATGAGCTCTTTCATGATCTCGTTGGTGCCGGCGAAGATGCGCTCGACGCGACTGTCCGCCCACATACGCGCGATGGGGTATTCGGTCATGTAGCCATAGCCGCCGTAGAGCTGAAGACACTCGTCGACGATGCGAAACTCGGTTTCCGTGAGCCAGTACTTCGCCATCGCGGCGGACACCGGGTCTAGCTTTCCCTCGAGAAACTGGTCGATGCAGTGGTCGACGAAGACCCGCCCTACCTGAGCCTCGGTCCGGCACTTGGCCAGCACCATACGGGTGTTCTGATACTCCATGAGCGGACGACCGGCAATCATCCTTTCTTTCACGTACTTTGTCGTGAGGTTCACGGCTTCCCTGGCAGTCGCAGCCGCGCCCACCGCGACCGAGAGACGCTCGTAGGCGAGCTGATCCATCCTCTGGAAAGACCCTTGCCCTTCCGCCGTGCCCAGCAGATTGCCCGCCGGAACCCGGACGCCGTCGAAAAAAAGCTCGCACGTGTCGTGGCCGTTCCTGCCGATCTTCTCGAGCGGGGTTCCCACGCGGTAGCCCGGCAGGCCCTGGGTCTCGACGCAGATCAGAGAGAGTCCCTTGGGACCGCTGACCTTGGGGTCGGTCCTCGCCGCCAGGCAAACCAGGCCCGCGTGATAGCCGTTGGTGATGAAGGTCTTCGACCCATCGACGACGAACTCGTTGCCATCCCGGCGGGCCGTGGTCTTGATTGCCTGCAGGTCGGACCCCGCGCCCGGCTCGGTCATTGCGATGGCCCCAATGAGCTCGCCGCGCGCCATGGGCGGCAGCCAGCGCCGCTTCTGCTCCTCGCTGCCGAAGGCGAGAACGTAATGGGCCACGATGCATTGCACGCTAGCCCCGAAAATCACCCCGGCGCGCGCGAGCTCCTCGAGTACCACGGCCTCATGGGCGAACGTACCGCCCCCGCCTCCGTAGTCGTCGGTGATGTCGGGGAGCAGCATGCCAAGCGCGCCAGCTTTCAGATATGCCTGCGCATCCGGGTGGTGCTGGGCTCGCCAGCGCGGTTGATGCGGCACGAGCTCGGACTCGACGAACTGGCGCACTGTCGTGCGGAAGAGGCGGACTTCGTCGGTGGTCCAGGGTGATTCGTTCGTCGTTCGAGGCAGGTTCTTCATGGTGGCGCGTAGTATACAGCGGCAGCCGCGGTCGAGTCGCCAGTCGAAGAAGCAAGCGCCCAAGTCGGAGGCCTGCTACGCTGGGCGGCCTGATCGTCAAAAGTTGAAGCACGTACCTCACCCTTCAGAGAGGAGAGCCTATCGATGTGTGGAATTGCATGCATCCTCGACATCCGAGACGATGCCAAGGCACTTCGTGAGCGAGCGGTAGCGATGGCGCGTCTGGTACGGCATCGAGGACCCGACTGGAGCGGCATCTACGCGGACGCTCGGGCCGTTCTGGCCCACGAGCGCCTTTCCATCGTGGACGTGGAGCACGGGGCGCAGCCCCTCATCAACCAAGCGGAAGACATCGCGCTGGCCGTCAACGGCGAAATCTACAATCATCGCCAGCTGCGGGCCGAGTTTCCCAACTTCCCATTCAAGACCAACTCGGACTGCGAAGTGATCATTCCGCTGTACCAGCGTGATGGAACGGCTTTCCTCAACAAGCTGAGCGGCATCTTCGCCTTCGTCCTCTATGACAAGCGGAACGATAGCTTCCTCATCTCTCGCGATCCCATCGGCGTCATCCCGCTCTACTATGGGCACGACGAGCACGGCAACCTGCACGTGGCCTCCGAAATGAAGGCCCTTATCCCGTACTGCCGGCAAATCGAGGATTTCCCGCCCGGGCACTACCTGTGCAAAGGCATGGACAAGCCCGCCCAGTACTATTGCCCGCGCTGGCGGAGCTACGACGACGTCAAAGGCACTGCGCTCGACCTCGACCAGCTCCGCGCCTCGCTCGAGGCGGCCGTGCACCAGCAGCTCATGTGCGACGTACCCTATGGCGTCTTGCTTTCCGGCGGCCTCGATTCTTCCGTCATCAGTGCCATCACCCTGCGTTTTGCGCCGAACCGTATCGAAGAGGGCGACCAAGTCGCCGCCTGGTGGCCCCGCTTGCACTCATTCTCCATCGGTTTGCAAGGCTCGCCGGATTTGGCCATGGCCCGTAAAGCGGCCGCGGCGATCGGCACCGTCCACCACGAGCTTCTGTTCACCGTCCAGGAAGGTCTGGATGCCCTGCCCGACGTCATCTACCACATCGAAAGCTACGACGTGACCACGATTCGTGCTTCCACGCCCATGTTCCTGATGGCCCGAAAGATCAAGGCGATGGGGATCAAGATGGTGCTTTCCGGGGAAGGCGCCGACGAGGTGTTCGGCGGATACCTCTACTTCCACAAAGCCCCGAACGCCAAGGAGCTGCACGAGGAAACCGTCCGCAAGCTCGACCTGCTCTACAAGTATGACTGCCTGCGCGCCAACAAGTCGATGGCGGCATGGGGCATCGAGCTGCGGGTACCCTTCCTCGATCGCGATTTCCTGGATGCCGCCATGGGGTTCGACCCAGCCGA
>JADGRD010000249.1 GCA_017881285.1 Pseudomonadota bacterium
CACCTCCTTGAGGATCTCGGCCGCGATCTGGGCGCGCGCGCCGTGGAGTGGCAGGCCGGCGAAGTGCTTCTCCGCCTCGGCGACGGTCAGAGACGTAACGTCGACGATGCTCATTCCCGCCAGGAACACCGCGCGCGACTCCGGCCGCAGGCGCTTGCCCTTGCAGGCGCGGCAGAGTTGTTCGCGAAAGTACTTGCCGAGCCACTGCCGCATCATCTCGGAATGGGTGTCGTGCCAGCGGCGCTTGATGTTGTTGGCCACGCCCTCGAAGCGCATGGCCCACGAGCCGCCGCCATGCTTGCCCGTCCAGCTCACCTGCACGCGGCGCTCGCCCGTGCCGTAGAGCACGATCTCGCGCTGGCGCGGAGTGAGCTGCTTCCACGGCTTCTTCAGCGGAATCCCCATGTCGCGCTCCAGGGCCGCGGCGATGCGCGTGGTCCAGCCCTCCTCGCGCGCGAAGCGCTCGCCCCACGGCTCGATGGCGCCCTCGGAAATCGAGAGGTCGCCGTCCGGCACCACGAGGTCGGGGTCGACCTCCAGCTTGGAACCCAGGCCGTTGCAATCGACGCACATGCCGAGCGGGCTGTTGAAGGAAAACGATTGCGGTGAAAGCTCGGGCAGGCCCACGCCGCAGCTCGGACAGGCGCGCTGCTCGCTGTAGGCGCGCTCGCGCTCTTCACCCTCCACCGCGACGAGCAGGGTGCCCTCGCCCGCGCGTAGGGCGGTTTCAATGGAATCGGACAAGCGCGCCCGATCCGCGCGATCCAGGGTCACGCGGTCGACGACGATCTGCACGGTGTGCTTCTTCTTCTTGTCGAGCGCCGTGACCTCGTCGAGCCGGCGCACCACCCCGTCGACCCGCACGCGCGCGAACCCCGCCTGGCGGGCTTCCTCGAAGACCTCGCGGAATTCGCCCTTGCGGTTGTCCGCCTTGGGCGCCAGCAGGGTCACCTTGGTCTTAGGCGGCAGCGTAAGCAGCTCGCCCACGATTTCCCCGGCCGAACGCGCCGCGACCTCGCCGCCACAGAGATGGCAGCGCTGCTCGCCCGTCCGCGCGTAGAGCACGCGCAGGTAGTCGTAGATCTCCGTCACCGTGCCGACCGTCGAACGCGGGTTCGACGAGGCCGACTTCTGCTCGATGGCGATGGTGGGGGAAAGGCCGCGAATATGCTCGTACTTGGGCTTTTCGAGCTGGCCCAGGAACTGGCGCGCGTAGGACGACAGCGACTCGACGTAGCGCCGCTGCCCCTCGGCGTAGAGCGTGTCGAAGGCCAGGGAGGACTTGCCCGAGCCGGAAACTCCGGTAAACACGACGAGCTGGCGCTTGGGGATGGCCAGCTCGTCGATGTGCAGGTTGTGCTCGCGCGCGCCGCGGACGACCACGAAATTCGGTTCTTCGGCGCTGCGTTCGTGCTTCATTTCCTCGAGTAGGGTCTACTCGAAGAAATAGGCGATGCCCAGGGTACCTAGGACGAATTGGTTGCCCGGGCCTTCCGGCTCGCCGGCGCCGGTAACGGTCTGACCGCCAATCATGATGTTGTCGTTGGCGCCAAAATTCGCGCCAAAACCCAGATCGGCGATCAGGGCCACGTTGGGCACGATGAAGGCGCGCATCTGTCCCCCGACTTCAATGGAAACGTCGAGCCGGGAGTCATCGGCGTTGGCTGGTCTTGTACCGGGATCGAGCGTCCACGAGGTCAAGCCCAGCCCACCACCCAGGGAAAAATCCGCGAAGGACGCGGCATGCACATGGTACCAAAATCGCCCGCCCACGGCGAAGCTGGTGGTGTAGTTCCCGTTCCCATCTCGATAGTGATGCAGGCCGAAGATGCCATCGACATGGAGCCCTCCGCCGGAGCTGCCCCAGGTGACAAGAGCGCCACTCGTGCCGTTCAGCATGGTCACGGCCCCAACTCCAATGCCGCGGCCATGACCAGAGCTGGCGCTGGTGACAGTAGCGGTGGCAGCGTTGGTTTGTGCCCCGGCGGTTGACGCGGTCAGGAATGCTGCGAATACGAACAAACTGGTAGCGAGGATGGTTCGACGCATTTGGACACCTCCTTGGTGACTTGCCGACGGTACTATACTTGGGCCCGCACATGAAGCTCGGTCCCCGTGTCGCCAGCCTTGCCACGTTGCTCATGGCCGCCGTCCTCGCGGCCGCGGTGGGCGCCGTCCTGCTCGTCCTGCATTCGGATCAGCTCGCCGATATGGACCGCGAGGCGCACGCTCTCGCCGATGCCATCACCACCGGCATGGAGCCGCTGCCGGCGGAGCGGGCGCGCGAGGCGCTCAAGGCGCGGGTGGTCGCCCTGGCCAGCAAGGGCGGAGACTTTCGCCTGGAAGCCGTGGCCTGGGGCGCGCAGCGGCCCAACAACTCGTGGGCCGGTCTGGTCGAGGAGGCCACCAAGCTGGACGCTCCGGTGGGACGACTCTTCGACCTCAAAGGGCTACCGCCCTTCTACGCGATGGCAATTCCGCTGCACAACGCCCATCCCGGCGAGCCGCGCCGGCAGGTGGTGGCGTTCTTGGGCCTGGTGCGTGATGGAGAATTCATCGGCCAGGAGGTGCTGGCCTCGACCAAGCGCCTGGCGCCCATACTTCTCTTCTTTGTGGTGGCCTTCGCCCTCGCGGTCTACGTCACCATCATGCGCCGGGTGGCCACCCCCTTGCGCCGGCTGGTCGAGGCCATCGACGGCGTGGCCAAGGGCGACCTGTCGCGCGCGGTGCTGCCCGAGCGCGACGACGAGATTGGCAGCCTGGCCGGCCGCTTCAACGCCATGACGAACTACCTGCGCGAGGCGCGCGAGAAAGAGGCGCGCGCCACCGCGGCCCGCGTCGCCACCGAGGCGCACCTGCGCCACGCCGAGAAGCTGGCGACCATCGGCCAGATGGCCGCCGAGATCGCGCACGAGGTGGGTACGCCGCTCAACGTGATCGGCGGCCGGGCGCGCTCGCTGGGCCGGCGGGCAAGCGAGCCGGCCGAGGTCGAGAAGAACGCGGAAATCATCTCGACCCAGGTCGACCGCATCACCAAGATCATCAGCCAGGTCCTCGACTATTCCCGCAAGAGCCGGCCCACCGTGGGCGAGGTCGACGTGCTGAAGACCGTGCACGACACCCTGGAATTCGTCGAGGAGAATCTCAAGCAGCACCGCATCGAGGTGGCGCTGCTCTGCGAGCCGGAACTGCGCCCCATCCCCGGCGACGCGGACGAGATCCAGCAGGTGTGCATGAACCTCATCATGAACGCGATTCAGGCCATGCCCAGCGGGGGCAAGCTGGCCATCGACATCGAGTACGTGATTCGCCGCAAGGAGGGCCTGGATCTCGCGCCGCCCTCGCCCTATCTGATGATGGCCTTCGCCGACACCGGCCCCGGCGTGCCCCAGGCCGACCGCGCCCGCATCTTCGACGCCTTCTTCACCACCAAGACCAAGGGCGAGGGCAGCGGCCTCGGCCTGCCCGTCAGCCACGGCATCGTCAAGGACCACGACGGCTGGATGGAAGTCGGCGAGCGTCCCGAGGGCGGCGCCGTCTTCCGCGTCTACCTGCCCCTGCCCTCCGAGGAAGGCGACCACGATCGCGGCAAGAAGGGCGCCACGCCGCCGCCGCAAACCATGGCGTAGCGCGGATGCTATACTGCCGCGAAATGAGCGAGCCAGGCGATCAAGACAGCGACGCTTCGGCTTCTGCCCTGGTCGACGAAACCCTGGTCGACGCGATGCTGGCTCTCAGCCCCGAGGATCGACTCCGACAGAACGATCGAATGGTACGCAGCATCTTGCTGCTGGGACAGGGGTTCACAGCGACGAATCCTGGACGCGATGGCAGAGAGCGCTGAGCTGTCCACGCTTCTGGAGCGCCTGCTGGCGACGGACATTGAATTCGTCCTGGTAGGCGGCCTCGCGGCCGTGGTACAGGGAGCGCCCATCACGACATTCGACGTGGACATCGTCCACCGCAGGTCCCCGGGCAACGTCGATCAGCTGCTGACCTTCCTGGCCGGCGTCGGCGCGCGATACCGTGGCCGACCGGAACCACCCTTGCCACCCAGCCGCGCCGCGCTGCTTGGATCAGGCCACTCACGGTTCATGACCGATCTCGGGCCGCTCGACGTTCTGGGTGCAATCGAGAGCGGAGCCGCCTACGATGATCTCGTCCCGCGCTCGGTGACGGTTGCCATCGCTGGGCGTTCCCTGCATGTCCTGTCCCTGGAAGCAATCGTCGCCCTCAAGCGCTCCTCGGCGGATCCGAAAGACAAGCTGCGGTTGCCCATGCTCGAAGCCGTACTACGGCGGAAAGGGCCACCGTGACTCTTGTCTCCGGGCGTGCGTGAATCCGTCACTACCGGGCTTTCGCGCCTTCATTGCCGGCCGGATCGGCGAGAGAATAGGCTCGCAGCGTGGATCCATCGCCGACCAGCAATAAGTCGACCACGACATTGGCCTCCTGCGCGTTGCCGCCCGGCCACTGCAGGATGCGACGACCGGAATCACCCCATATGAATAGGTACCCGGTACGAACAACCGCATCACGCTCGTAGCCAAGCGCCGCGATCACCTGTTTGTCGGTGGCCCACGCGCGGCCGTGGCAGAGAATGGGAGGCATGAAAAGATTCATTTCTCCCAGCCCTGGTATCCGATAGGAAGCGAGTACCTTCCCATCGCCAAGCGCGCGACGCTCCAAGGCCCTCTCGCCGAGCACCACGACCGAGTTTTCCGTGGCCGCCATGCCGCCTTGGAACTCATCACTGCGACTGGAGTATCCGGGGCGATTACCGTTCCAGAGTGAAAGGCCGTCCGCCGCGCGCACCGCCTTCACTGGCCGATCGGCAATGAGCAGGGCCCCGTTCCGCGCCACGAGGTCTCTGTAGCCGGGCGCGAGCCGGGATTCCCAGACCTTACTCCCGGTGCGCAGGTCGAGAGCGACGCCCAAGAGCCATGGGCGCCACTCGATGCCCTCGATTTCCTGCTCCTGATCATCGACATCTCCTTCGTCGATGAAGAAGTAGACCCGCGACGAATCGATTGCCGGGCGCGAGCGAGGACTCGCGCCCACGGACCTTGTCCAGCGCACACTCCCTGTCTTCGCTGCCACCCCAATGGTGCGTTGCCGACCGGCAAGAGAACAAGTCGCCGCCCCACTTTCTCCGACGGCGCCGAACCAGCAACCACGCGCGCAAGGACATCGGCGCGTCCATAGCAGTCTCCCGGAATCCGCTGCGAGCGCACGGATCGTCACCGAGTCGTTCGCGAACACGCGGCCATCGGACGCTGTCAGGTCGGGCATCAGATCCGTTGGTAGCTGCCTCCGCCACTGCTCGCGCCCGCTCCGCAGGTCCAAGGCTACGATATCGCGCTCGTCATTCGCGAAGAGCGTTTCCTTGAACACTGCCAGCGGTGCGCGATGCTTGAGACTTGCCTTCGGAGCGGTCCACCGCAACGCCGGCAGCGCCAGCGACTGAAGGGGCGGCAATGTTGGTTCCGCGACATCCATCGCCTGGGCATCGACCTTGCCGTCCTGTCCGCTCTTCGGCTCGACGCCACCCTTCGATGCGACACAAGCCAGGCAGGCGCACATGGACAGCGACGCAATCCACGTACGCAAGAACCGGCGCAACCATCGGGAACAGACCCGCTCGCAAACAGGTTTTCCGTCCTGCACTCGCACCTTTCCAGAATGCGGCCCCAACCGAGGGCCGTCAATCCTGGTTTCGCTGCAAGCCGCCGCGAAGCACCCACAATCCTCTGGGACCGGATAAGCTAGGCGCATGCCCCAGGCCCCCATCCGCTACCGCGTGGCCATGCCCGAGCCGCAGAGCCACGAATTCCATGTCACGATGGAAATCCCGGCGCTGCCCGAGCGGCGCAACGTAGACCTCGTCTTCCCGGTCTGGGCGCCGGGCAGCTACCTGGTGCGCGACTTTTCACGGCATGTCTACGACCTCGAGGCGGTCGCGCGCACGAGGC
>JADGRD010000250.1 GCA_017881285.1 Pseudomonadota bacterium
CGGTCGTCCGGCGCGAGCGCCGCCAGGCAGAGGAGCAACTGCGGCGCAGCGAGGCGGAGTACCGCGGCCTGTTCGAGAACGCCATCATGGCGGTGTCGCAAGCGTCTCCGGATGGGCGCTTGCTGCGCGCGAATCAGGCGTATGCGCACATGTATGGCTACGAGAGCCCCGCGGAGATGATCGCCGCGGTCCACGATGTCGGCCACCAGCTCTGGGCGAATCCGGACGATCGCGCCGAGGTGTTGCGCATCCTGTCGGAGAAGGGGTTCATGGAGCCGAGGGAGTTTCGCGTCGTCCGCCGAGACGGACGCCGGATCGTGGTGCTGGCGTCGGCACGGGAGTTCCGGGACACGAGCGGCAACTTGGTGTGCTACCAGGCCGAGCACGTCGACATCACCGCACGCAAGCGGGCCGAGGACGAGCTGCGATTCCGGAATCTCATCCTGTCCACGCAGCAAGAGACCTCCCGCGACGGCATCCTCGTCGTGGACCGCAAAGGCAGGATCGTCTCGTCCAATCGGCGGTTTGCAGAGCTTAGTGGAATTGCCCCCGAGATCATCAATTCCGCTTCCGACGAGCGTGCACTCAAGGCCGCACTCGACCTGGTGGTGAATCAGGAAGAGTTCGCCGCCGGCGTGGGAAAGATCAACGCGAATCCCGACGGCAAGAGCCAGGACGAAATCGCTCTGCGAGACGGCCGGACTCTCGATCGCTACTCGGCGCCCATGCTCGATGGGGAGGGCCGGTACTTTGGCCGAGTGTGGTACTTCCGCGACATCACGGAGCGCAAGCGGGCCGATCAGGCGCAAGCCCGGCACCACCGACAACTGGACGCGATCAACCGGGTGGTCACCGCCACCACGGCCACGCTCGACTTGCAGCAGGTGCTGGACGCTTTTCTCAACAACCTGCGCACCCTCTCAGGCGGGGATCGCGCGAGTATCATGCTGCTGGATCAGAAAGCCGAGCAATTGGTGGCGGCGGCAGCCCGCGGCGCGGACGGTCCGCGGCCGGTTGGGTTGAGTCTCGGCCGCGGCGAGGGGGCGGCCGGGCGGGTGTGGGAGAGCATGAAACCGCTGATCATTCCCGATGTTCGGGGATCACCGAACTACGTCCCGCCGGAGGTGCCACCGGAGGACGAGGGACGTCAGGTGGCGTCCGCCCGGGGCTACGCCGGTTTTCCGCTCGTCTCGCGCGGCCGGCTCATCGGCGTCGCGTCCCTGGTCACGACCTCCCGACGGGACTTCCTGCCCGAGGAGATTACCTTCATCGAAACTCTCTGCGGCGCGGCCGCCGTGAGTATCGACAATGCGCTGGCCCACCAGGAGATCCGGCGGCACGCCGAAGCGCTGACCGGTGAGATCGTTATCCGCAGAAGTCACGCCGAGAACGTCCTCGGCAGCATTACCGACGGGGTAGCCACCATCGACGCGAGCAATCGGATCGCGTCCTGGAACCGGGGCGCGCAAACCATCATGGGCTACACCGAGACAGAGGCGCTCGGCCGGCCGTGCGATGAAGTCTTCCGCGAGCTGGGCGCGGACGGAAGCCCGCTTTGCCACACCAAGGATTGCCCGTGCAACACGGTCGAGCGCCCCGAGCAGCCGTACCACGCGCGCGAGGTGTCGTGCGTTCGCCACGACGGGCAGCAAGTAGCCATCAGCATGAGCGACGCGCCACTTTGGGACGCCAAGGGCGAATTCCAAGGTATCGTGAGGGTCTTTCGCGACTTCTCCCACGAACGGGAGCTGCTCGACAACATCCAGCGCGCGAGTCGGGCCAAGAGCATGTTCCTGGCCAACATGTCGCATGAGATCCGCACGCCCATGAACGCGATCCTCGGCTTCTCGCAGATCTTGCTCAAAGATCCCACTCTCACCGCAACCCACAGGCAACATCTGGACGTCATCGCCAGAAGCGGTGACCACCTGCTGTCCCTCATCGACGATGTCCTGGACATGTCGAGGATCGACGTAGGTCGCGCCCGGCTCGCGCCTTCCAGTTTCAATTTGCGCCGGATGCTGACGGATCTGTCCAGCATGTTCCGCCTACGCGCGGAGAGCAAAGGTCTGGGCTTTGCGGTCACGGTGGCGGACGGCGTGCCGGCGGTGCTGCTGGCCGACGAAAAAAGACTTCGCCAGATCCTCATCAATCTGATTGGCAATGCCATCAAGTTCACCAACACGGGATCGGTCCAGTGCAGCGTCGCAGCCCGTCGGGAAACGGACGTCGCCCTGTGGCTGACCGTCGACGTGGAAGATACCGGTCCGGGGGTGCCGCCCAGTGAAACAGAACGCATCTTCCAACCCTTCGAACAGACCGAGGCGGGGGCCAGCGCCGAGGGCACTGGGCTGGGGCTAGCCATCAGCCGCGAGTTCGCCCGCCTGATGGGTGGAGATATCACTCTTGACAGCAAGGTGGGCCGGGGCAGCCGATTCCGCCTCGATGCGCCCGTGGCCGTGGGCACGTCCAGCGAAGCCACGCCCGTGGCGCTGCGCCGGCGGGTGCTCGGAATCAAGCCGGGCCTCGGCCCCTTCCACATCCTCGTGGTGGATGAGCAATCCGAGAGCCGTCTGTTGCTGGTGGAGATGCTCAAAGCCGTTGGCTTCGGCACACGCGAGGCAGCGAACGCGGAAGAGGCCGTCACCCTGGCGACCGAGTGGTCCCCGGAAGCGATCCTCATGGACCTACACAAGTCGGGCACGGAGGGCCTGCAGGCCATCCGGAGCCTGCGTGCCATGGTGCCACTGCGGCACATTCCCATCATCGCCATGTCCGCCAGCGCGTTCGAGGACGACCGGCGGCAAGCACTGGACGCCGGCGCCAGCGACTTCGTCCGCAAGCCCATCCGCGAGTCCGAGCTGCTCGAGAAGATCCGAGCCGTCCTGGACATCGAGTATGTGTTCTTCACGGATCTCCCGCGCCAGGATGCGGCGCCTGGCGGCGGGCCCGTTGACTCCGGCCGCTTGTACTTGCCGGCGAGGACCGTCGAGCAGTTGGGCCGGGCGATCGATAGCGCCGACTACGACCGCATCATCGCGATTCTCGACGCGATGGCCGACACGACCCCCGAGGCGGCGACGGAGTTGCGCGCGATCGCGGAGCGGTTCGACTACGCCGGGCTCCTCGACCGCATCGAAGCGAGAGGCGAGGAATGACCGCAGAAACCGCCCGGACCGATGTCGCCAGCGTCCTCATCGTCGACGACAACCCAGTCAACCTGCAGGTACTGACCGGCATGCTCAGACAGGCCGGGTGGCGGCCCCGGCCCGTGACCGGCGGCCGGCTCGGCCTCCAGGCGGCCAGGAACGAGCCTCCCGACCTGATTCTGCTCGACGTCAACATGCCAGGGATGAATGGGTACGAGGTTTGCGAGCAACTCAAGGCCGATGCCCGTCTAGCCGACATTCCCGTGATCTTCGTCAGCGCGCTGGGGGAGATGCTGGACAAGATGCGAGGCTTCCAGGTGGGCGGCGTCGACTACATCACCAAGCCGTTCCAGCTCGATGAGGTCAAGGCGCGGGTGTCGGCCCACCTGGAGCTCCGCCGCCAACGGCGCGAGCTGCAGGCGAGCTATGACAAGTTGCGCGAGAGCGAGCGCCTGCGCGACAGCCTGGTGCACATGATCGTCCACGATCTGCGGTCGCCCTTGGCCGCGATCTCGGCCTACCTGGAGCTGCTCAAGGAGGAGGCGAAGGAGAAGCTGGGGACCGAGACCCAGGAGGATGTCGCGAATGCGATGCGCGCCACGCGCAACATGGTCCGCATGATCAACGGGATCCTGGACGTCAGCAAGATGGAGGCGCAGATGATGAAGCTGGACCTGCGCGAGTGTGATCTCGTGCAGGTGGTCGCGCAGAGTCTGGAGGATCTCGGCTCGCTGGTGGGAACCCGCAACCTGGCCTTCGACCGTCCCGCGGAGCCGGCCCGGGTGGTGGCGGATCAGGAGATCGTCTCGCGCATCGTACAAAACTTCTTGGCCAATGCCCTGCGCTTCACCCCGGGCGGCGGCGAAATCCGCGTCGGCATCGTCGTCGAGGCAAAGCACATGCGAGTCTTCGTCGCCGACACCGGTCCCGGCGTTCCCCCGGATTTCCGCGACAGCATCTTCGACAAGTTCTCTCAGGTCACTGGCAGTTCGACGGATCGCAGCCGGACCACCGGGCTCGGTCTCGCGTTTTGCAAGATGGCGGTCGAGGCCCACGGCGGCCGCATCGGCGTGGACAGCGAGCTGGGCCAGGGCAGCACTTTCTGGTTCACCCTGCCGCGGCCGGAATCGTAACCCGGCCGCTCGGCGAGCCCCCTCATCGGACGCGCTACGCGCGTCGGCCTCTCAGCCCTGCGGGCACTTCGGGTCCTTCACGCCCTGCCCCTGCCCCCGCGGCTTCGCCGCGCCCTCGCCCGCTGCGCGGGGCGAGGCGGGAAGTGGGGTCCCCTCGCCCCGCGTCCTCGCCTCATGATTGATCCTTGTAAGTGATCGATCTTCCTCGGATATATCCACCGCCCCAGATGAGGAGGTCTTGGTAGCCGCGCCAGAGGACCTGCCAGCCCGGGGCGCCATTGCTCGTGATGTGGCCACCCAGGCGGGCGATGCCCTTCATTGCGTCGTCGACTGAGGGCGAAGGCGGAAGAGGTTTGCGCTCGCCGATGTCCTTCAGGCGCTCAGCAAGCGCTTCGAGTAGGTCAGCGCCGAGGATGGCGTCGGCTCGCATGTCCCTTTCCCCGCGGTGTATCGCGCGCAGTAACAGCAGTCGCCACGCCAGCACGGCGATGATGGCCAAGAAGTTCGAGAGGGTCCGCAGTGACTCCAGCTGCCGGCTTTCGTAGGCGCAGCCGGTCTTGATCGCTTTGAAGTACTCCTCGATGAGCCAGCGCGTCCGGTACCCGTCCACGATGGCAGCCACTTCTGCCACTGTCGTGATGGGCTCGGTCGTCAGCAACTGCCACTCCACCGGCGCCTGCCCCTCGGGTGGCGTCGGCTCGAATACACGGACCACGTTCACGACGATGGCGCCTGGATACTCCATCGTGCAGGTCTTCGGTCGTTTCAGCGAAACCTGACGACACGAGATTTGCAGACGGGCGAGGCGCGCGTCGCGCGGTCCATTGCGTCGGCTCGGCTTGCGCCCCGGCTTGCTCGTGCCGACGGTACGCCTGGAGAGCGCCACGTCACGCTCGAGAAGAATCTCACCGTTGGCCACGGCCTCCGACAGGCAACCCTCGTCCTCCGTCACCAGACGGTCTTGCCCAGCACGAACGATGAAGCTACAGCCCGCGCTTGTCATGTCGGTCAGCAGCTCATAGATGTCCGCTTCGCTGTCCATGACGTGGATGGCGTGCACGTGCCCAAGCTGCTCATTGGTGCTTTCGACCATCCGCGCCCATCGCAGCGACTCGCGCTCTGGGTCCTTCTTGCGCTGGTAGATGTTGCGATGTTGCTTGCGCTCCTCCGAGCGCACCAGAAGCTCCATTCCGACGACGCCTAGCGGCCGTCGCTTGCCGTCCGCAGAAACCGCCAAGGCGAAATGACCAAGAAATCCTCGCGTCTCTCCCTGCAGGCGCCCGAGCCGAGCGCCACGCTCGCCCGAAAAGGAGAACTCCGTCGTATCGCTGACGACGTAGACGGTTTCGTGCTGCCGCGCCCGTCGCACCGTCGCGGCCATGTGCGGAGCGAGAATGCCTGCGGCTGTCACCCTTCGGTTTCCGAGAAACCGATACGCTGCCTCCCGCGCCGCGGTCGTCTTCAAGGCACGCGGCAACGACTCTTCTGGTGCTCCGTCGAGCTCTGACGCCAGTCCCACCAATCGCTCCCGAAGACGCCAGTCAGGGATATCGGCGTCCACGAACTCTTCCCTCAACTCACCGACGATCGCCCGCGCTTGTTCCATGCCCTAGTTAGATCATGGTGAGATCGATCTGTCGATCCCTTCACCCGTCGCTTGCGCACTGCGACTTGTGCGGGATCCATAG
>JADGRD010000251.1 GCA_017881285.1 Pseudomonadota bacterium
CTACGCGGCACTGGCCGGCGCGCTCGGCATCTTGCTGGTCATTGTCCTCTACGTCGCCCGCGCCATGCTCGGGGTGGGCGGATGATCGTCGTCGTCGGACTTTCCCACCGCAGCGCTCCCGTCGAGGTCCGCGAACGCCTGGCGGTCGCGCCGGCCGATCTGCCCGCGCGCCTCGCCGAGCTCAAGCAGCGCACCAGGGCCGGCGAGATGGTGCTGCTCTCCACCTGCAACCGCGTGGAGGTGATGGCCGCGCTCCCGCCGGGCGACGCGGGCACCCCCGGCGAACTGGGCGGCCGCATCGTCGACGCCCTCGAGGGCACCGCACCCAACATCCGCCCGCACCTCTACGTGCGTGACCAACGCGACGGCATCGAGCACCTCTTTCGCGTGGCGAGCTCGCTCGATTCGCTGGTGGTGGGCGAGCCGCAGATCCTGGGACAGCTCAAGGACGCCTTCACCGCCGCCCATGGCGCGGCCACCGTCGGTCCCTGGCTCAACCGCGCCTTCGAGCACGCCTTCCGCGTGGCCAAGCGCGTGCGCAGCGAGACCGCACTCGGCGCGGGGCAGGTCAGCATCCCCACGGTAGCGGTGGATCTGGCGAAAGAGATCTTCAGCGAGCTCAAGGGCCACCAGGTCGTGCTGGTGGGCACGGGCGAGATGGCCAGCCTGGTGGCCGCCCTGCTCGGCCGGGCCGGCGCGCACCTGTCCGTGGTCGGACGCACCATCGAGCGGACGCGCGAGGCGGCGCACAAGCTCGGGGCCGAGCCGCGCGCCTGGGGGGACTTCCCCGACCTGCTCGCCACGGCGGACATCGTGGTGAGCAGCACCAGCGCGCCCGGCTACGTCGTCACCCTGGAACAGTTGGCGCAAACCCGGCGACAGCGCCACGGCCGCAATCTGTTTCTCGTCGATCTCGCGGTGCCACGCGATATCGACCCACGCGTCGCCGAATTCGACGGGGTCTTCCTTTACAACGTGGACGATCTGTCCCAGGTGGCGGACGCGGCCCTGACCGATCGCCAGCGCGAAGCCGAGAAGGCCAGCGCCATCGTCAGCGAGGAGACCGAGAACTTCCTGCGCCGGGCGCACGCCGAGCGGATCACGCCGACCCTGGTGGCCTTGCGCGATCGCTTCCGCAAGGCTCTCGAAGCCGAGCTGGAGCACAGCCTGCGTGGCCAGCGCATCCCCCTCGAGGCCGCGCACAAGGAGGCCTTGCAGCGCGCGCTCGCGGCGACGGTCGAGAAGATGCTGCACGCGCCGACCGAACGTTTGCGCGCGTGGGCCAAGGACGACGCTTGCGGCGATTGGCATACCGATCTCTTGGTCAGCGCCGTCGAGGAGCTGTTCCAATTGACCGATTCGCCGGCCACGCCCATGAAGAACGAGAGCGCCAAACGATGAGCCGCCAGCTCGCGAAAAAAGACATCCGACGCTACCTCGCCAACTGGCAGGCCGAGGTCGACAGCACCGAACAGTACCTGGCCATGGCGGCGCACGAGCCCGACGCCACCACCGCGCGCGTGTACGAGAACCTGGCCGGCATCGAGCGCCAGCACGCGGAGTTCTGGGAGGCGCGCCTCAAGGCGGCCAGCCACGCTCCCGGGCCGCGCAAGCCAAGCTGGCGCGCCCGCGTGCTCATCTTCAGCGCCCGTCGCTGGGGCGCCCGCTCGGTGCTCGAGACCGTGGCGTCGAGCGAGTACGAGAGCCGGGACAACTACCTGCCCCAGAAGGAAACCGCCGCGACCGCCATGACCAGCGAGGAGCATTCGCACGCGCGCGTGCTGCGCTCCATCCTGGTCAAGACCGGCATGGGCGCCGCCAGCTTCGTGCGCACCGAGAAGAGCCACCGCCGCCTGGGCGGCAATGCCCTGCGCGCCGCCGTGCTGGGCGCCAACGACGGCTTGTCCTCGAACTTGAGCCTGGTCATGGGCGTGGCCGGGGCCAGCATCGACACGCACACCATCCTGCTCACCGGCGTGGCCGGCCTGCTCGCGGGCGCCTGCTCCATGGCCATGGGCGAATGGATCTCGGTCACCAGCTCGCGCGAGCTGGCGGAACGGGAGATCCGCACCGAGCGCGACGAGCTCGCGGCCAATCCCGAGGAGGAGCGGCACGAGCTCCAGCTCATCTACGAGGCCAAGGGCCTCAGCCCGGAAGAAGCCGCCGAGTTGTCGGCCAAGCTGCTTTCCGACACCAAATCGGCCATCGACGTGCTGGCGCGCGAGGAGCTCGGCATCGATCCCGCGGAGCTGGGCGGCTCGCCCTGGGTGGCCGCCAGCACCTCGATGCTGCTCTTCGCGCTAGGCGCCCTCATCCCCGTGCTGCCCTTCCTGTTTTTCGCGGGCACCGCGGCCATCGGGACCAGCCTGGTGGCGGGCAGCGTTGGCCTCTGTCTCATCGGCGCCACCATCGCGGTGTTCACCGGCCGCTCGGCCATCTACTCGGCCGCCCGGCAACTCCTCCTCGGCCTCCTCGCCGCCGGCGCAACCTTCGGCATCGGCAAGCTGATTGGCGTAGCGATCGCGGGCTAGCTGGTGTGGGCAACGGGCGGGTGGACAAGGACGAGATTCGGGAGAGCGGCGCTCGGCTTCGGCGCGCGGACGGCTGCAACGAGCGAGGCGCGAAGTGGCGCCGCTCTCCCGGATCTCACCTTCCCCTCTCCGCCCTGTGAAGACGCTTGGTCAGGCGGGCAACGAGCGCGTGCGCGAACAAGCGCAGTGCGAACGGCAGGTCGTGCAGGAGATAGCGCTTCGCGAGCCGACGGGGCTCCTGCACCATGCGGTGGACCCATTCGACGCCGGCCTTGTGCATCCAGTGGGGCGCCCGCTTGATCTCGCCGGACACGAAACTGAAGCTGATGCCGACGCCCACCATCCACGTGGCCGGAAAATGCGGCCGCAAGGCGCGAATCAACTGTTCCTGCTTGGGCGAGCCCAACCCCACCAGCAGGATGTCCGGCCGCGCGCTCGCCAGCTCAGCCCGAACCTGCTCGATGTCGTGGGCGGATGGCGGGCTGGCGACGCGCGGGCTCCCGCCACCGCACAGTTTGAGGCCGGGATAGGTCTGGGCGAAGATCGCAGCCGCGCCCCGATTCGAAGCCTCCGTGCCGCCGAGCAGATAGATCGACCGACCCTCGCGCGCGGCCCGCTCGGCGAGCAACCAGAGCAGCGACGAGCCGGGCACGCGCTCGGGCAGGCGGTCGCCCTGCACCCGGCAGGCCCACACCACGGGCGTGCCGTCAGCCACGCGGATCTCGGCGGCATCGTAGAGCTCGCGCACCTCCGAATCGCGAACGTAGCGGCGTAGAAAATCCATGTTCGCGGTGACCAGCCAACCGCCGCGGTCGGCGGCCAGCGCGGCAAAGATGTGGTCAAGCAGCGCGTACCGATCGATGCTCGCGAGCCGCAGCCCCATGAGCGAAACCGTCGGCAGGACGGACGGCGCGCAGGCAGGCAGGTTTTGGTCGTGCATGAAGGCTTCGCTCAGTTGGATGCTGCTGCCGGCCGTTCGGACGCCGCCCCCATGGCCGCGCGAAAGTGGGCCACCAGGTCGCGGGCGATGGTCGCGATATCGTGCTGGCGGCGCACGTCCTCGCGGCCGCGCAGCCCCATCTCGGACAATTGATCAATGGGTGTGTCGAGGAGCGCGCGTAGGGCAGCGACCAGATGGTCGGCCGAACCGGCGGGCACCAGCCAGCCATTGCGGCCGGGAACGACGAGCTCGGGTATTCCCGCGACGAAGGTGCTGAGAACCGGCCGGGCCCGGGCCAGCGCCTCCATGATCACCACCGGCAGCCCCTCGGCGAAACTGGGCAGCACGAGGGCGCGGCTTTCGTCGAGCGCCTTGATGATCCCGGCGCTATCGGCCCAGCCGAGGATGCGCACACTCTCCCGCAGATTGCCACGCCTGATGGCATCCTCGATCGCGGGGCGCAACTCGCCGTCCCCGACCAGCACGACCTCCACGGCCGTCCCCTCCGCGCGCAGGCGCGCGAGTGCCTCGATGAGCAGGAGCTGCCCCTTCTGCTCGCACAGCCGGCCAATCGAAACCAGCCGTCGCGCCGTGGGCATGGGCGCGGGCGGGGGCCCGAGAAACGCCTCGTCCACGCCGCAGCGGACGACCTTGATCTTGGGCCACTGGCGGACGTCCGTGTGCCGGAAGAGCTGGCTGCGCCCGAAACTGCTGATGGCCACGACGAACGCCGCGCGATCGATCTTCTCCCGCAGACCCAGGCGAGGGGCATCGTCGAACTCCTCGGGGCCGTGGACGGTGAAACTGTAGGCTGGCCCGCCCAGCTCGTGGCACAGCATGGCCACGGTTGCGCTGTTGGTGCCGAAGTGGGCGTGCACATGGCCGACGCGTTCGCGTGCGGCCCAGCCGACGAGAAGGCAGGCTTCCGCCAGATAGGCCAGGTGCCGCAGAATGCCTCGATCCGATCCCAAACCCAACCGAACGGCATGCCAGAGCGCGGGGAGGAAGCGCCCGGGGCGAGTGCGCAGCACGCGCAAAATTCCTCGCAACATTTCCCACCCGCCGGCATCTAGTAAGCCATGAGTCTTTCTAGCCTCCTCCACGTCAAGCGTCTCCACCAGCGGCTCGGCCGATCGGCGGATTCCCCAGCGCACGACCTCGACGCCCTCTTTCTCCACCGCGAGGATCTCACGCCGGATGAAGGCGTGACTAACCTTCGGATATTGGTTGACGAGGTAGGCGATTTTCATCACGGGAACGTTAGCACGCTGATCGAATCTCACGGGCCCCTCAATCTCCACGGCCCCGCTCGGCTCGCTTTGGCAACGGTGCGTCGTAATATTCTTTAATGATTGAGCATTCTTACAATAGGACGCAAAAGGGTAACCTTTATTACACTTGACTTTTCTTTACCTTATCGTACAAGGTACACCCCTAACCACATTGCGAATGGGTGGGTTCTAGCATGGGATCATCGACAAGCGGATCGTTGCGAAAAGCCGAGACTTGGGTGAGCTCGATGCAACGCTTTGCCGATGCGGTGATTATCGTTTTCGCCCACCTCATCGCAAGATGGATGTACGGCGAGTCCTGGAACGAGCAGGTGATGACTGTCACCGTGCTTGGGCTTCTGGTGTACGGATTCGCGGCCGAAGCCGGCGGCCTGTACCGCCCCTGGCGGACGGAAACCATTCTGCGCGAGATCAAAGACGCGCTGGTGTCCTGGCTCGCGGTGCCGCTCGCGCTGCTCGCCTTCTGGTTCTTCAGCAAGACCTCGACCGAATACTCGCGCGTCGCCGCGGTCATCTGGTTCCTCCTCGCACCCCTCATGCTGTGCACCATGCGCGCCGTCGTGCGCGTTGGTCTTCGGCTGGTCCGGGCCCAGGGCCACAACTCGAAACGGGTGGCCATTCTGGGGTGCACCAAGGACGCCGAGCGGCTCGTTTCCGCGCTCGACGATCTGCCCTGGCTCGGCCTTCGCCTGCAGGGGGTCTTTGACGACCGATCGGAAAAGCGCCGCTATCCCGCCAAGCACCCCCTGTGCAACGTCGTCGGCACTTCCAGCGATCTGGTGCGTCTCTGCCGGCAGGGCTCGATCGACGTGGTCTATGTCGCCCTCCCGCTGCGCGCCGAGATGCGCACGGCCAGCATCCTTTCCGAACTGGCCGACACCACGGTCACGGTGTACATGGTGGCCGATTTTCTCTACTACAGCCTGCTGCGCGCCCATTGGAGCGCGGTGGGTGGCATCCCCGTGGTCAGCGTTCACAACTCTCCCTTCGAAGGCGTGGTTGCCTGGGTCAAGCGCCTCGAGGATCTGGTCCTTGGCAGTGTCATCGTGCTCTTGACCCTCATTCCCATGGCCTGCATCGCCATCGCCATCAAGGTCAGCTCTCCCGGCCCCATCTTCTTCCGGCAGTGGCGCTACGGCCTATGCGGCAAGAGAATCCGCATCTTCAAGTTCCGCACCATGACGGTCTGCGAGGAT
>JADGRD010000252.1 GCA_017881285.1 Pseudomonadota bacterium
GAAGAAATGACAGCAGCGCTCTCTCGTCATCATCGCCTTACCGTGACCATCGCCGCCGCGCTCACCGTGGGGTTGTGGGGCTGCGGCAAGTCGACCTCCAGCGGCGGCCCGGGTGGAGCGATTTCGAGCCCCGGCGGCGCGGGTGGAACAACGTCCGGCACCGGCGGCAACACCACCAGCACGAGCGGGAACCCGACCGGCACCGGCGGGGCCGCCTCGAGCACGGGCGGCGCGAGCACGAGCAGCGGTGGCGCGACCACGGGCACGGGCGGCCAAGCCACCGGCACCGCCGGCAGCACGACGGACACGGGTGGTACCGCGGCGGGCACCGGTGGCCGAACCACCGGCAGCGGCACGGGCGGCAGGGGCACGGGCGGCGGCGCGGCCGACGCCGGGGCGGATACCGGAACGGTTCGCACCGACGGCAGCGCGGGGCCGGAAATCCCCTCCGACACGTCGCAACCCAAGGACAGCGCGCCCGACACCGGCCCCGGTCAGAACGACGCGCCCCTCGCCGATACCGCCCCCCAGGGCGACGGCGGCATCAACATTCCCGACGGCTACAAGCTGATCTGGTCCGACGAGTTCAACACGGATGGCACCCCGGATTCCAAGAATTGGAACTACGAGAAGGGCTTCGTCAGGAACAACGAATTGCAGTGGTACCAGTCGAACAACGCCACCGTGAAGGGCGGCTTGCTCATCATCGAGGGCCGCAAGGAGCGGGTCACGAATCCCAACTATTCAGCGAGCGGCTCGGACTGGAAAACTACCCGCCAGTACGCCGACTACACCTCGACCAGCATGACGACATCGGGTCTGCAAAGCTGGCAGTACGGCCGTTTCGAGATGCGCGCGCGCATTCCCACCAGTGCGGGCATGTGGCCCGCGTGGTGGACCCTCGGTGTGAGCGGCGAGTGGCCGTCGAACGGCGAGATCGACATCATGGAGTACTACACGGGATACGTGCGAGCCAACGTCGCGTGCGGCACGTCCACCCGCTGGACCGCCAAGTGGGACGGGTTCAAAGAGGCCATCTCGGGACTCGGGGCCAACTGGTCGTCGAATTTTCACATCTGGCGCATGGACTGGGACAACCAGAAGATCGACCTCTACCTCGACGACACGCTGATGAACACGGCGAACCTGTCGGACATGCTCAACTCGGACGGGACCAGCCCCTTCAAGCAGAAGGTCTACATGATCCTGAACCTCGCCATCGGGGGCGACGCCGGCGGAGACCCCTCGGGCACGACCTTCCCGGTGCAGTACGAGGTCGACTACGTAAGAGTGTTCCAGAAGTTGTAGCCCCCCTCACCCGTCGCGCGCGGCGAGGCCCCTCACCGCCGAGCTCCGCTCGGCTGCCTCTCCCCGCGTTGCGGGGCGAGGCGAGAAGTGGGGGGCGAGGCGGGATCACGCGAGCGCCGCTCTCCCAGACTTACCGCAACACCGCGACCCTATCCCCGAACACCTGTTCCAGTTTCGCCAGCAGTTCGTCCGACGCCTCGACGTTGAACTCGTCGCCCAGATCGAACACCGCCTCGCTCCGCTGCGGGATCTCCAATCGCAGGCGCGTGCGACAGCCGCCGGGAAACTGCCGCAGGAGTCTCTCCAGCGCCACGAGCTGGTCGCCGTTGAGCAGATCGGCGTTCAGGCGCACGTCCATCATCGTGCTGCGCTCGGCGCGGATCGATGTCAGAAGTTTGGCGTCCATGAAGCGCAGGCGCTCGCGCGGGTTCTCGCTGTCGCCATAGGGCACGTCGACCGTGCCGGTGACGAGCAGGGGATCGCCCTTGGTCAGGACATCCCGGTACATCTCCAGCTTTGCCGAGGCCACGTGGAATTCGATCTGTCCCTGCTGATCCTCCAGCTTGAAGAACGCGTACTTGCCCGTGCCGTTCTTGATCGGGCGCTCCTGGTAGTCCGACACCACGCCGCCCAGGATGACCTCGGCGCGACCGCCGCGCCCGGAACAGTTCGCGGTCGTGGCGTTGGCGAAGCGGCGCAACTCTCGGCTGAAACGGTCGAGAGGATGGCCACTGATGTAGAAGCCCAGGCTTTCCTTCTCGAAGGCGAGAAGCTGTTTGGGCGTCCATTCCTCACCCTCGAGGAAGACGTCCTCGACGAGCGGCGGCGGCGCCCCCGCCGAACCGCCGCCGAGCAGCGAGAGCAGCGACGTCTGCCCGCTGTCGCGCTCGCGCTGGCTCGCGGCCGCCGTGTCCACCGCCGGGCCGATGGCCAGGAACATCTTGGCGCGGCTGACCTTCCTGGCCGCGGCGATGCCGTCGAAGGCGCCCGCTTTGACCAGCGCCTCCATCACCTTGCGATTGACCTTGCGCGTGTCCACGCGCTGACAGAAATCGGTGAGTGACAGGAAGGGCCCACCGGCCGCGCGCGCGGCGCGAATGACCTCGACCGCGCCCTCACCCACCCCCTTGACCGCCGCCAGACCGAAACGGATGGCCTTGCTGGCCGGCGCCGCCACCTTGGCCTCTCCCGTGGCCTTCCGCCGGCCGCGCTTGGGCTCGTCCGCGGCTTCCTCGTCAAGGATTACCGTGAAGTCGGAGTCCGATTCGTTGACGTCGGGGCGCAGGACGCGAATGCCCTGCGCGCGGGCCTCGGCGATGCACTTGACGATCTCCTCGGTCTTGTCCTTGTGACAGGTGAGCAGCCCCGCGAAGAACTCGACGGGAAAATGGTATTTGAGATACGCGGTCTGGTAGGTGATGAGCCCGTAGGCGGCCGAGTGGCTGCGGTTGAAGCCGTAGCCCGCGAACTTTGCCATCAGGTCGAAGACGCCTTCCGCGATTTTGGCGTCGACCAGCCGGGCCTGCGCGCCCTGGAGGAAGCCCACCTTCTCCTTGGCCATGACCTCGGGCTTCTTCTTGCCCATCGCCCGGCGAAGCAGGTCCGCCTGGCCGAGCGAGTAGCCGGCGAGCACCGACGAGATCTGCATGACCTGCTCCTGGTAGACGATGACGCCGTAGGTGTCCCGCAAGATGGGTTCGAGCGCCGGGTGCGCGTATTCGACCTGCTTGCGCCCGTGCTTGCACTCGACGAAGTCGTCGACCATGCCGCCCTCGATGGGTCCGGGCCGGTAGAGCGCGCCCGCGGCCACGATGTCCTCGAAGCAGTCGGGCTTGAGTTTCTTGAGCAGATCGCGGAATCCCGACGATTCGAGCTGAAACACGCCGGTGACGTCGGCGCGAGAGATCATGGCGTAGACCGCGGCGTCGTCGAGCGGGAGCAGCGCGATATCGAGTTTCTCGCCGCCTTCGCGCTCGCGCTCGGCGTTGATGAGATCGACCGCGGTCTTGATCACGGTCAGGGTCTTGAGCCCGAGAAAATCGAACTTCACCAGTCCGACCTTCTCGACATCGGTCATGTTGAACTGGGTGGCGATGGTCTCGGTTTCCTGGCCAGCGGGCCGGAAGCAAGGCACGTACTCCCACAGCGGCTTCTCGCCGATGACGACGCCCGCGGCGTGCGTGCCGGCGTGGCGGTTCAGGCCCTCGAGGGTCATGGCGATGTCGAGCAACTCGCGGTAGGGACCTTCGTAGAGCTCCTTGAGCCGCGGCTCGTCCTCGATGGCCTTGGCCAGCGGTGGCGACTTGCCCTGGATGGGCTCGGGCACCAGGGTGGCGACCTTGTTGCCGTCGGCCGGGGACATGCCGAGCGCGCGGGCCACGTCGCGCACGCAACTGCGCGCCTTGAGCTGGTGCATGGTCACGATCTGGCCGACGTTGCTCTTGCCATACTTCTGCGTGACGTAACGGATGACCTCGTCGCGCCGGTTCATGCAAAAATCGACGTCGAAGTCGGGCATGTTCGTGCGCTCGGGATTCAAGAAACGCTCGAAGAGCAGCTTGTTGACGATGGGATCGATGTCGGTGATGCGCACGCTGTAGGCCACCAGCGAGCCCGCGCCCGAGCCGCGCCCCGGCCCGACCGGGATCTCGTGTTGCTTGGC
This sequence comes from Pseudomonadota bacterium, assembly GCA_017881285.1. Taxonomy (GTDB): domain Bacteria; phylum Myxococcota_A; class Polyangia; order Fen-1088; family Fen-1088; genus Fen-1118. Next base: position 3,971 of record JADGRD010000252.1, read on the forward strand.
GTAGTTGATGAAATCCCAGACGATGAGGAAGTAGCCCGAGAAGTTCATCTTGCGGATGACACCCAGCTCGAGGTCGAGGCGCTCGCGGTACGGGTCGGCGTCCAGCTTCTGTCCCACGCGCGCGGCCATGGCCAGCCGATCGTCCAGACCCTGGCGCGCCAGCTCGAACAGGTAGGAATCGGCGTCGTAGCCGTCGGGGACCTGGAAGCGCGGCAGGTGGGTCTCCCCTAGCTTCATCTCGACGTTGCACAGGTCGCCGATGCGTTCGGCGTTCTCCAGCGCCTCGGGCAGATGCTTGAACAGCTCCGCCATCTCCTCGGGCGAGCGCAGGTAGTAGGCGTCCGTCGGGTGGTGCAATCTCTTGCTGTCGGCAATGGTGGTCTTCTGGCCGACGCACATGAGGATCTCGTGCGCGCGGGCGTCCTTGCGCTCGAGGTAGTGGCAATCGTTGGTGGCGATGATCGGGATGCCGGTCCGCTTGGCGATCTCGATGATGCCGGCGTTGACCTTCTCCTGGTCGGGCAGCCCGTTGGCCTGGACCTCGAGGAAGTAGTTGCCCCGCCCGAGGATGTCGTCGTACTCGCGCGCCACCTCGATGGCCTTGTCCATGCCGCTGCCGAGGATGGCGCGCGACACGGCGCCACCCAGGCACGCGGAGAGCGCGACCAGCCCCTCGGAATGTTCGCGCAGGAGCTTCCGGTCGATGCGCGGGTTGTAATAGAAGCCTTCCAGGAAGGCCATCGAGTTCAAGTAGGTGAGGTTCTTCCAGCCGGTGTGGTTCTTAGCCAAGAGCACAAGGTGGTGGCTCTTGCGCTCGGATCGATCCAGGCGATCCTCGGCCACGTAGGTCTCGCAACCCAGGATGGGCTTGATACCGTGCAGCCGCGCCTTCTGGTAGAAATCGAGGGCGCCGAAGAGATTGCCGTGGTCGGTCATGGCGACCTGCTTCATGCCCAGGGCCAGGGCCTTGGGGAAGAGCTCGTCGAGGCGAATGGCGCCGTCGAGCAGGCTATACTGCGTGTGGAGGTGCAGGTGCGTGAAACCGGCCATGCTGCTTGCCTGGGTTTACTCGCGAGATGGGGCAAGGTCAACGAGCGCGACTCGTGCTAGCGTGGCGACCGTCGGTGGTTCGATGACGATTCTGCTTAGGCTTTCCCTCCTGGTCGCGCTCTGCGCGCTGGGTTGCCGCGCGAACACGCCCCAACCGCTGCCGGATGCCGCACGGGCCGGGGTCGTGCTTCGCGCCAGCCCCCTATCGCTGGTCATCCGGCCAGGATCGAGCGGCCGCATTCGCTTCGAGGCGCGGGACGAAAGCAACCAGCCCCTGGCGGACTACCCGGTGGACTTCGCCATTTCCAGCGACGGTGGGGACACGGCCGGCGCCAGTCTGTCCATACAACATAGCCTGACTGGTCCCGAAGGAGTCGCAGTCGTCGAGGTGATGGTCGGGACCCTGGCCAGCAACGATCGTCCGGCCGTGTTCTCGGTGCAGGCGACCTGCCCGGGCGCGCCCGCCGCCCTGGCCGACATCACGGTCACCACCAACGTGTATTACGTAGAGATTCTGCCCGTGCCCGCCGACGGCTTGCTCGGCTTGGCGTCGGTCGCAAACACGCAACTCTATTTCTACGACAACGCCGCGTGCGCCGATCTAGACATCTACGCTATCGGCGCATCCTACGATGTCGGCGATTCGATCACGCAGGCGCGCGACCACCCTCCTTCGGTGGCGGCCAATTCCTCGTCCGTCTTCCTCGGGGTCGCGGCGAGCGGCGTCCACGCCGTGGTCGGGCTCGGGTTGAACAGCGCCGGGGTGGTGCAGATCGGGGGTTGCGTCGACGTACCGGGCGCCGCACTGCTTGAGTCCGAGATCATTCGCGCGCTCCTGCTCATGGACCATCTGTTCCCGGCCCTCGCCGGGACCTACCTGGTCACCTCGGACTTCCGGCTGAACCCCGCGCCGGCGGCCCTC
>JADGRD010000253.1 GCA_017881285.1 Pseudomonadota bacterium
TTGGCCTCGCGTCGCCGGCCTACCTGCACTTCACCTCGCCCATTCGCCGCTATCCCGACGTCATCGTGCACCGCCTGCTCAAGCACCGGCTGGCCAGCCTGGGCAAGCCCGCGGGCGACTTCGCCCCGATGGCCGATGCGGCCCCACCCGCGACCGACATCCTGCGGCGCGCGACCGAGGCCGCCTCGTTCGCCGAGCGCAAGGCCATGGAGGTCGAGCGCGAGGTGGTGGACCTCTACCGCGCGTATTTCATGCGCGACCGCGTGGGCGACGTGCTCGATGGCGCGATCTCGGGCGTGACCTCGTTCGGGATCTTCGTCGTGATCGACGAGCCCTTCGTCGAGGGCCTGGTGCGCACCGACTACCTTGCCCCCGACGACTTCTATGACTACGACGAGACCGCCTGCCGCCTCATCGGCCGCCGCAATGGCCGCACCTTCGCGCTCGGCGACCGCGTGCGGGTCGAGATCCTGCAGGTCAGCGTGGCCCGCCGGCGCATCGAGATGCGCCTGTTTGACGCCAAGGCCAAGGCTGACCGGCGGCCAGGCCCCCAGCACCGCCCCGAGAAGACCAAGCCCAGCCGCCCGGAGCGCCACCGCGGCCTGCGCGCGAAGAATCAGCGGCAGGCGAAGCGACGAAAGTGACCGCGGCGAGAACCATCCCGCTTGGCCGGCCGCCCGTGGGGGCGGACCCGACCACGATCCTGGAAGCGTGGTTGCCCGAGGTCTTTTCTTCGGCGAGCCAGAAGTGGGAGGGCACCTCGCCCGCGCTCCGGCTCTCGCTCTCGGGTCAAGGCGGCGGCAACTGGGAGCTGCGGGTCGAGGACGGGCAACTGTCGGTCGAGCACGTGAGCCGCACCCTCGGCGCCCGGCCCGCGAACCCCGACATCTGGATCCGCATGAACGCCGCCGATTTCCTCGCCGTGCCCTTTCCCAGCGAGGACCTCTTCGACTTCTTGCCCGCGAACGCCGACCTGGTGGCTCTGCTCTTCGCCCAGGCGCAAGACATGGAGCTGTTGGACAAGCTCGACGGCCGCATCAAATTCGAGCTGGAAGGACGCCGGCGCCGGCGCTGGTCGGTGGACGCGGCCTTCGGGCCGGCGGGCATGCGCGCGGGCCGGCCGCGCACCACGGTCAGCATCGATGGTGGCACCTGCGAGAAACTCGCCACGCGTGCTCTCACCCCGCTGCAGGCCCTGCTCGCGGGACGGCTACGCGTCGACGGCGACCGCGTGCTCGCCATGCAGGTGCTCATGCTCGTGGCCACCCGCCTTGGCGGCTGAGACCGTGGCGGCGGTCACGGCAGCGAGGCTCGATACCTCCCGGGAAACCCACCTTACCCCGGATGCCATGTGCGAGGGGTGGGCGACGCACATGGCATCCAAGGGGGTGGAACCAGCGAGAATCGCCTCGGTTAACCGCTGGAATCAGAGTCACACGATGAGGAGGACACCGGATTCCGCAAAGCGATTGCAGAGCAAGCGTTGCAATCAAACGCCTCCTTTCGGTGTCAGACAAACCAAGAAGATGGCCCCGACGACAAATGGAGATCGACCAATGCAGGACTCCTCCGCCCCTGCCGAGGGCTGGGAGAGCGGCACGGTCGTGTCCGAGGTTGCCGCGAAGAAGCACTTCGACACGTTCGAGACGAACTTTTTCCAGCAGGGGGACGACAGCGCCAGCCTTCCCGTCGAGTTCGACGATCTCGACCAAGGCGCCAAGGGCAAGCGACCTCTCCTTTCTCGTCCGTCGCTGATGGGCCTGGCCATCGCCAGCACGAGCCTTGCGTTTCTGGCCTGCCTTGCACTGTGGCAAAGCAATTCTCCTGCACCCTCGCCAGTGCTGGCCCTCACATTCTCGAACGCCAGACCGGTTGGGGGGACCGGCGCCGCCACTTCGCCTCCGACGGCGGCCGCGATACCAACGCAGGCCACACCGGCAGAGCCACCGCCACAACCGGGCCCTGCCGCGCCTGGCCCCGTCGCCAATCCCGCGCCCTTGCCTACCGCGGCGGAGCAGGCCGGGCCCGCACCCACCCGGCCCTCGGCACAGCAGGCGGAGCAGGCAGCCAATTCGGGCGAAATGCCCCAGGCCGTCCCCGCCGCGCCTCTCCCCAACGGGGCACCGGCGCCGGCTGTCGTGGCCAAGGTCGAAGCCGAGCCGATGGGCGCTGCCCCTGCGCCGGCGCCCGGCAGCGACGCCCGCGACCGCTGCAAGCAATCGATACGCGAGAAACGCAGCAAGGAGATCCTGGCGCTGTGCCCCGCGGCCTTCGCCGAAGATACGACGGACGCGGATACCGCCGTCGCCCTCGCCAAGGTGGAATTCGACCGCGGCCGGTTTGCGCAAGCCTACGCCTGGAGCAAAAAGGCCATCGCGGTCAATCCCGCATCCGCCGACGCCTACGTATTCGCCGGCGGGGCGGAACAGAACAGAGGTCATGGCAAGGCGGCCAAGGAGGCCTATCTGCACTACCTACGGCTAGCGCCGTCCGGCCGCTACGCCGCTGAGCTACGCACCATCGTAAATTCGCTCTAGGCGGCTTGGGAGGAGTGACCACCGTGAAATTGGCCCGCAGAGCCCGACTTTTCTGGATTCCCTCGTGTCTCATTGCGATGATTTCAGGCTGCATCCCAGCCCAGGAATCGGGTGGCGGGTCTGGCAATGGCGGGAGCTCTAGAGGTGGATCGGGGGGCTCGTCGAGCAGTTCCTCCGCGAGTGGCGGCGGTTCCGGCTCGGGCGGCACCTCCGCCAAGGGCGGCTCCGGCGGCAACAGCTCTGGGGGTTCCGGCGGGAACAGCAGCGGCGGCTCCGGCGGGAACAGCAGCGGCGGCTCGGGCGGAAGCAACAGCGGTGGCTCGGGCGGAGACAACAGCGGTGGCTCCTCGGGCAGCGGCGGCACCAAGGCCACCGGTGGCACGATCTCTTCCGGTGGCTCCTCGGGAACCGGCGGCACCAAGGCCACGGGTGGCACGACCTCTTCCGGTGGCTCCTCGGGAACCGGCGGCATCAAGGCCACCGGCGGCTCCTCGGCCACGGGGAACTGCTCCTTCACGCTGATCACGAACGCCATCAGTACCAAGATGGCCACCGTGGGTATCGTGGAATGGTCGACGACCCTCTCGAACCTGAGCAGTGCTCAGATCGTCTACACGCTGAACAATGCCGCGTCCGGCATCCTCAACAAGGGCGGCACGGCGCCCGTTGACCTCACGAAGTCGAACTATCACACGCTGCTGCTCGGTCTTAAGCAGTCGAGCGACTACACGTTTCACATCGAGGCGACCTCCGGGGGAACCACCTGCAAGAGCTCGGACTACACTTTGCCGAAAACGGGTACGCTCTCGGGTGCGCCCACCATCACGCGCACGGCAACGAATGCCTCGGCGCAAGCCAGTGGCTTCATCGTGACTTGCGGGGGCATGGGTGGCGGCGGCGGGGGCGGCAGCAGCAGCGGCGGCGGGGCGGTCATCATCGACGCGGATGGCGCGGTGGTGTGGTACTCGACCGGGCCCAGTCAGTGCAGCCGCGCCCGCATGGACTACCAGGGCGTCAACATGTGGATGCTCGCCCTCAACGTGCAGAACAGCGGCGGTGAGATGCGCTTGCTGTCCATGGACGGGCAGACCAGTCAAACCAGTATCAGCGGGCTGTCGAGCGCGCACCACGATTTCACGGTTCTTCCCGGAAAGATCGCGGCGATGGTGTGGACCACCACCGGGACGGATCCGGAGAGCAATCTCGTCGAGCGCGCTGCGGATGGCTCGGGGTCGAGCACGACCGTCTTCAAGATCGGTTCGAACCTGTACGCCGGTGGGTCGGGCGCCATGGGTGGCGGGAGCAATACCTACCACTGCAATTCCATCCTCTACCACCCTTCGGACGACACCTACACCATCGGCGATCGCAACCCGAACCTCTACGTCAAGGTCAAGCACGACGGCACGCCCGTGTGGCAGATCGGTGGCTCTTGCACTTCCGCCAAGGCGCCGAAATGTGCCTCGGGAACATGGCAGGTGAACCACGGCCACGACTTCGATGCCAATGGCAACCTGCTGATCTTCAATAATGGCCAGTCGGGCTCTTCGCACGTCTTCGAGCTCAAGATCACCGAATCGACCAGCGCCATCAGCACTTCCACGGTCAAGGATTTTGCCCCCGGCACCTCCAGCAACACGCTCGGCGACGTGCAACGGCTGCCCAACGGCAACACCGTCATCACCTATTCGAATGCGGGCCAGATCCTCGAGGTCGACTCGTCGTGGAGCACCGTGCAGACGCTGAAAGGCAGCTTCGGCTACGCGGACTGGCGCGCGACCCTCTACGGCCCGCCCGAGAGGTAGGACCGGCCGCTTCCTGCATGTCCCCTGCTGGCCGAGCCCGGAAGTCCATGGCGCAGGCCCGCATGGGAGGGCCCGCGTTTCTCGGATGAGCGCGCAATCAAACGCCAGGATGTGGTGTCCGTGACTGTGGCAGACCGAGTCTGCGCGAGAACAAACACCAAGCGGGGAGAATTCGAATGAAGACAAGACATCTGATGTCAGCCATGACCACGGGATTGCTGTTCGTGTCCCTGGGAATGGGCGCGTGCTCGTCAGGCAGCGGGCTTTCCAGCGGATCGGGCGGCAGCAAGGGTACCGGTGGCAGTCAGAGTTCGGGAGGGGTACAAGGAACGGGCGGCAGTCAAGGCTCGGGTGGCGTCAAAGGCACTGGCGGCACTTCGGCCGGCAGCGCCACGGGCGGCAGCCAGGGCTCTGGCGGCCAGCCGGGAACGGGTGGCAACCAGGGTTTCGGTGGCCAGACGGGAATGGGCGGCGTGATGGGAATGGGGGGCAACAGCAGCGCGTCCGGTGGCACAACCGGCACCGGGCCGACCCGTCCGGACGGCGGCCCCACGCCGCCCATGAACGACGGCTCCCTGAATCCCGGCCGTGACAGCGGGCCACCAACGGGAATCGATGGCGGTCGGACGCCGCCCGATGGCGGTCGGACCACACCCGACGGCGGTCGCACGACACCCGACGGCGGTCGCACGACCCCCGACGGCGGTCGCACGACCCCCGACGGATTCACTCCACCCACGGGCGACGCCGGATTCACCCCGCCCGGTCGCGGCTAGAACGGAAACGCCAATCACAGCTTCCGACCGCTCTCAAGGGAGCCATGGACGGACGCCTTGTCTTTCCATGGCTCCACTTGCTCGTTCACCCGGGAGGCGACGGCTGAATTTCCTCTCGCTCTCCCGCCCCCGCCCATCGGCCTCTTCACCCTAGCCACACAAAGAACAAGATGACTCGTAACAAACTCGCGCTTGTCGCCTTCCTGCTTGTGACCCTCCTCGGCGCCTGCGGCGGACGCAGCACCCTCAAGATCGCCGTCGATGGCGGCAACGCAGCGGCCGACGGCGGCGCCGGACTCGATAGCAAGCGCGACGGCATCGTCACCACCGACGCGGCCAAGTCAAATGACACGCTCGTTAGCGACGGACTTCCGACCGCGGACGTTCCCATCGGCGACGCCGCGCGAGCCGAGGTGGCCAGCGACGGCGCGCGGACGGACCTGCTGGCGGACGGGCGTCCGGCGCCGGACGGGGGCAACGCGGGCACCATCGACGCAGCCCGGAATGACACCCGGAGCACCGACGGGGGCGACGTGGCTGGCGACGGCCCCGCCACGCTCGTCAGCCTCGAGATCGCTCCCACCAACCCGACCATCGCCATCGGCCTCCCCTACACGGGCCTGGTGGCCACGGCCGTTCTCTCGGATGGCACGACGACGGACGTGACCGCGTCCTCCACGTTCACTTCCAGCGACGCGGCCATCGTTGCCGTCTCGGGGCACACCCTGACGGGACAGAAGGCCGGCTCGGCGACCATCACGGCAGCCTACTCGGGCAAGACCGCGACGACGAAGGTCACGGTTTCGAGCGCCTCGCTC
>JADGRD010000254.1 GCA_017881285.1 Pseudomonadota bacterium
TTCGGCATCTGGAGCACAGTCTCACCGGTCGGCCGCAGTCCGGGAAAGAGTGGAGTAAGGACATTTCGGGGTAGAATACTAGTGAAGCCGTGGGTGTAGCGCTTCCGCAGCCGGTTCCATTCGGCAAATACACGCTGTTCGAACGCATCGGACGGGGGGGTATGGCCGATGTGTTCAAGGCGCGTATCCAGGGGCCGGCGGGCTTCGAGCGGACGTTTGTCGTCAAGCGTATCTTGGCGCATCTTTCCGGGGACCCCGCGTTCACCAAGATGTTCATCGACGAGGCCAAGATCGCGGCCAAGTTGAACCACCCGAACATCGTGCAGGTCTTCGAGCTGGGCGCGGTCGACGGCGAGTACTTCATGTCCATGGAGTACATGCGTGGGCACGACCTGGCCGAGACCATGCGCACGTTGTGGGCGCGCGTGGGTCCGCCTCGGCCGGAGCTGGTGGCCTATGTCGGCCGCGAGATGTGCCGGGCGCTCGCCTACGCGCACGAGTTCACGTCCGACGACGGCCACGTGCTGGGCATGATCCACCGCGACGTGTCGCCATCGAACGTCATGCTCTCCTACGACGGGGCGGTGAAGATTCTCGACTTTGGTATTGCCAAGGCGCTGGGCGGCGATTCGGCCGACGAAGGCACCAAGAGCGGCACGCTCAAGGGCAAGTTCGCCTACATGGCCCCGGAGCAGACGGTGTCGAACGATATCGACCGTCGCATCGACATCTTCGCCACCGGTATCGTGCTGCACGAGATCCTGACCGGCCGTCGGCTGTTCAAAGGCGAGAACGACATGCAGACCATCGAGCGCGTGCGGCGCTGCGAGGTCACGCCGCCGTCGCTCTTCAATCCCCTGTGTCCGCCCCAGCTCGACCGCATCGTGTTGCAGGCACTGGCCCGCAATCGCGACGAGCGGTATCAGTCGGCCTCCGAGATGGCCGACGCGCTCGACGACGTGGTCTACGCCTCGCGCTTCCAGGCGACCCATCTGGCGCAGACCATGCGTAGCCTCTTCCCGGCCGACTTGGGCGCCGATCCCCGCGTGTCGCTGTCCGGGCAGTCGAGCCGGCCGATGACCGCCTCGGTCAGTCCGTCGCGTTCTTCCACCGGCACCGCGCGCACGGGACCGGGCATTTCGCGGCCCACCGCCACGCGCTCGCCGACCGTGCCGCCGGTGGTTGCGACGCCGCCCATCACCTCCGGCTCGTATCGGCTATCGCAGAGCCGTTCCAACTCCATCGTGGCGCCGCCCGTGCCGGCGGGCTTCCTCAAGCGGCCAGTGGTCGGGGTTCCTGGCTGGGTGGTGATGTCCACGCTGTTGCTGCTCGGCTTCGCCTTCGTGGGTGGGGCGATCTGGACCCTGCGGGGTCCGTCAGCCGGGCAGGTCGCCACGCAAAGTCCCATCCCGAAGATCCTGCTGCTCGATCTCGCCTTCGAATCGAGCCCCATTGGCGCCGACGTCTACGTGGTGGGCAGCAACGAGTACCTCGGCCGCACGCCGTTCCGGCGCAAGGTCGAGTATCGCACCGACCGAACCACCTTCGTGGTTTTCCGCCTGCCCGGGCACCTCGAGATGACCAAGGAAGTGCGGCCAGAGTGGTCGGGCGCGGTGACCCTGCAGCTGGCTCCGCCGCCGGTGGCCCCGCCCAAGCCGCCCACCGTTCGCCCCCCTGCGCCGACGACGACCCCGCCGCCCGCGGTCGAGCCCTACCCTGAGCCGTCTTATCCGCCGGGCCGGACCGAACCGTTCGACAAGCTGAGGCCGCCCAAACACCGCGGCAAGGTCAAGGGCAAGGTCAGCAACCCGGACAAGGATCCGTTCGACAGCCCGGCCAGCAAGGCCGGAAAAGACGGGCGCAAGGCCTCGCCCTTCGACTAGGATCTCCCGCACAGCGATGCACAAGGGTCGCCGGATTGCCGTCGTGGTGCCTGCCTTCAACGAGGCGGGCAAGATCGCGCGCACCCTGCGCTCGATTCCGGGATTCGTCGATCACGTCATCGTGGTCGACGATGCCAGCCAGGATGGCACCGGGCGTATCGCCCGGCGCAGCCAACGGCGCGGCCTCGCCGTGCTGGGCCATGATCGGAACCGCGGCGTGGGCGCGGCCATCGCCACCGGGTACACGGCGGCGTTCGAGGCGGGCGCCGAGGTGACCTGTGTGATGGCGGGCGATTCGCAGATGGATCCCGCCGACCTCGCGGCGCTCATCGAGCCCGTGGCCTTCGGGCGAGCGGATTACGCCAAGGGCAATCGTTTCGCCTGGCCGGGCGTGTATCGCGTGATGCCGGTTTCGCGCGCCGTCGGCAACGTCGCGCTCTCGCACCTGACCCGCTTGGCCTCGGGCTACGGCCGCGTTTTCGATTCGCAGTGTGGCTACGCGGCGGCCAACCGGCACGCGCTCGCCATCATCCTGTCCGGCCCGGTCTTCCCGCGCTATGGCTATCCCAACGACATTCTCTGCCGATTGGGCGCGCATGGGGCACGCGTGGTCGACGTGCCCGTGCGTCCGGTCTACGGTCCCGAGTGGCACTCCGGAATTCGCATCTCCACGGTCGTGGTGCCGCTCCTCCGTCTCGTGTTTTGCGGCATGGGCGCCCGATTCATGCGCGGGATCCAGCGCCGGGTTCTGGGACCACGGCCGCTGCCCGTGCCCGAACCGCCGCCGTGATTGGCGTCGTCACCACGTCGTACCCACGCTTTCCCGACGACAGCTCGGGGGGGTTCGTGCGCGAGCGCGTGCGGGCGCTGCTCGCCGAAGGGCACCGCGTGGAGATCCTGGCGGCCGGGGATGCTTCCGACGACAGCACGGCTGCCGGGACGGTGACGCGCATCCCGGCGTACGGCCTCTTCTATGCAGGCGGCGCGCCCGAGGCTCTGGAGAACGCGCACCCCTCGGCATGGCTTTTGGCGTGGGTCCAGGCACTGGGCTTTTCCGGCGCCCTGCTGGGACACCTGGCTGGCCGCGCGGGACGCTGGGACGCGGTGGAGAGCCACTGGCTCCTACCCTGCGGGCTCGCGGTGTGCGCCGCCTTGCCGGGGCTGCCTCACCGCGCGCACGTGCACGGCGGCGACGTCTATCTGCTGGGCCGCCTGCCCTGGGCCGACAGCCTGGCGCGCGTGCTCTGTCGCAGCCGTCCCGAGCTGGTCTTTGCCAGCGCTTCGCTCCGCGAGGAGTTCACGGCGCTCGCCGGCGCTTCGCCCGAGTCGCTCGGCGCGCGCTGTCGCGTCGAGGCCGCGCCTTTCGACCGGTCGATCTTTCATCGGCGCAGCGCGGGTGAGCGGCGGCAGGCCAGGGACCAGCTCGGCTGTGACCGGCCCACCCTGCTCGCCGCAGGGCGGCTGGTGCCCATCAAGGGCTTCGACGCGCTGGTCACCGCCGTTGGGCGGATGGCGGCACCGTCGCGGCCGATCGTGATCATCGCGGGCGAAGGCCCGGAGCGAGCGAGGCTCGTCCGGCAGGCGCGCGCGGCGTGGGTCGATCTGCGTTTGCCCGGCCTCCTGGGGCAGCAGGCACTGGCCGCGCATATGGCCGCAGCCGATCTCTTCGTCCACCCCTGCCGGACTCTGGCCTGCGGCCGCAGCGAGGGCATGCCGCTCGTGGTGCGTGAGGCGCTAGCCCGCGAACTGCCCGTGATCGCATCGGCGAGCGGCGGCATCGGGGAACTGCGCGGAACCGACGGGCTGACCCTGGTCGAGGCCGGTAACGCCGCCGCCCTCGCCGCGGCGATTGCGGCCGCATTGCGCGCCTCCACGTAGGCGCCTGGCCCAGTTTCTCGCCTTTGCGCGCGCCTCTGCTACCCTGGTGTCGATTATGGCGGGCAAGACGCATACGGTCGGGCTTTCCGTGATCGTGGCCGTGCGTGACGACGAGGATTCTGTCGGCCGCGACGTGCGCGGGCTGGCTCGCCACCTTCGCGAACGCGGCCTGGCCTTCGAGATCCTGGCTATCGGCGACGGCTCCTATGACACCAGCCTGACCTTGCTGCGTTTTCTGTGCGCCGAGGTGCCGGAGCTGTCCGTGCTCGGCATCGCGCGCGGCGGGCGCGCCTTTCGCAGAGCGACGGCGCATGCGCGGGGCGACGCGGTCTTGCTCTGGGAGGCGGATCGGGGCAGCGCCGTCCCGCACGCCATTCTGGGCTGGGCCCTGTCCCGGCTGTCGCGGCGAGCCGCGGTCGTCGTGCGCGGCCGGTTCGTGCTCGCCCACCGGATGCGCTCCCTGCCGGTGCTGCTCGAAACCACGGGGCACGGGAACGAATACGAGGCCCGCTTCGAGCGCCGGGCCGCGAGCCTGGGGCTGGACGTGGAAATCGTGGGCCGGCGCCCGGCCCGGCGGCGCGGACTGCTGGCGCCCGTTCTGCGCATCCTGTCCGTGTGAGAGCCGGCAAAGCCTGCTAGATTTATCGCCACGATGTCTATCGCGGTTGCCATTTTGGGTCTTGCCCTCCTCATCGTGCTGCACGAGGCAGGGCATTTTCTCGCAGCCCGCCTGTGCGGAATGCGCGTCGAGCGTTTCTCCATCGGCTTTGGCAACGCCCTGGTCTCGTTCAAGCGCGGGGACACGATCTACCAGATCGCGCCGATCCCTCTCGGCGGCTTTGTGCAGGTGACCGGCATGAACCCGCACGAGGAATTCGATCACGACGATCCCTTCGTGTATCCCAACCGGCCGCGTTGGATGCGCTTCCTGGTGCTGGTCGCCGGACCGGCGGCCAACTACCTGACCGCGATGGTCATCGGCTTCGTCGTGCTCCTCACCTACGGCCAGTACACGGGCACCACGACCGTCGACGAGGTCGTGCAGGGCAGCGCCGCGCAAGCCGTGGGTCTGCTTCCCGGCGACGTGGTGGCCGGCGTGGGCGGCATGCCGGTGTCCAAGCCCGCGGACGTGACCACCGTGGTGCGCGGCTCGGCCGGATCGGCCATCGAGGTCAAGATCACGCGCAACGGGGCGCCGGTCACCTTGCAGATCACGCCGCGCAAGGATGCGACAAGTGGCCTCTACATGATCGGCGTCCGGTTCGGGCAGGCACGCGCGCGCGGGCCGTTTCTCGACGCGGTCAAGGAGGCGGTGGTCATGCCCATCGCGCTCTCGGGGATGCTGCTCAAGAACATCTGGGATCTCATCACGCGCAAGATCGAGGGCGGGCTGACCGGACCGCTCGGCATCGCCAAGGAGATGGCCGGTGCGGCCAAACAGGGCGTGCTCAAGTTCCTGGAGATCATCATCCTGATCTCCGTGGCCCTCGGCGTGTTCAACCTGTTGCCCTTACCGGGCCTCGATGGCGGCCGTATCTTCTTCGTGGGCATCAACTCTATCCGGCGGCGGGACATGAATCCGGCCATCGAGACCAAGATTCACATGGTCGGGATCATGGTTCTGCTCATGCTGCTGGTGGTCGTCACCTTCAACGACATCAAGGGCATCTTCTTCAAGAAGATGGGGTAGCGCTTGCGCCGCCTCTCTTCCCGCATTCACCGCGGGCTGATCGGCGCGCGCGAACTGGTTGGCGAGGCCTATCTGGCCGACGAAGATCTCCGGCGCGAGTACGACAGCGAGATTGCCCCGCGCACGGTTGCGGCGCTGGAGAGGATCCTCGCGGAGACCGCGATCTCGCGCCCGCGCCGTGCCCTCGATCTCGGAGCGGGCACCGGCGCCGCGGGACGGGCCGTGTGCGCGCACTGGCCGGACGTGGAGCTTGTCGCCGTCGACAAGGTGGCCGGCCCCGGCGTCGTGCGCGGGGACGTCGCGCGCGCCATCCGGCCCGCGGGCGTGGCCGGGCACTTCGATCTGATCGTGGCCGCGCACCTGCTCAACGAGCTGTCGCTCGACCTCGACGGCCGCGCGCGGCTGGTGGCGGGCTGGTGCCGCGAGCTGTTGGAAGCAGAGGGCACGTGTATCCTCGTCGAGCCGGCGCTTCGCGAAACCTCG
>JADGRD010000255.1 GCA_017881285.1 Pseudomonadota bacterium
TTGCCAAGCAGCAGTGACACCATCGCGACCGCGCCCAGCAGGGAAAGCCACAACCCAGCGCTCCCTTCGTGGCTATGGCAGCGGCGGCAAGATGTCGATGGCCTTGGCCCGCCGGAGGGCCGCGACGACCCGCACGGCGTCGAAGTGCTTGAGCCCAGAGCTATCGATGAGGTCAGCCAGGCTGGTCATGCCGTCCATGCGCGACATGAGGAAGGCGGCCCGCTCGTCGAGCCCGTGGTCTGAGAGAGTCTCGGTGGGAATTGCGCGAATCGGACAGCTATGCGGATTGCCCATGAAGGCGCGAAAGGCGCGCTCGAAGAGGGCGCGCGACGGATCGACGACGTCGTCGACACCAGGCGGCGGCGCGCGCTCGGCGAGTTGCAGGGCTAGCTCGGCGGCCAACGCAGCCGGACCGGCGCGGTTCTCGCCGAGCGCGGTCCGGCATTCGCCCACCAGCTCGATGGCGCTGGCGCGTACGTCCTCGGCATGCACCGGTAGATCCTCGAGGGTGTCTGCCGCGGCGGGAATGTCGGATTGCGACGGGGAACTTTCTCCGCTTTCGCCTGAGCCCTGGGTGCCGCCGCGCCATTTCCGCGCGGGCGCGGCGGGATCCGCGCTGGCCCTTCCCGCCTTGCCATCGTCGTGCGTGGGCACCGTGACCTTGTCGGACTTGCGCTCGGTCAGCGCGGCGAGAAATTGCGGAATCGGCGACTCGACGGTGTCCCGCCGCGACGCCGGCATGTGCTGGCCGGCCTCGACCTCGGCGGCACGCTTGCGGGCGAACTCGACGAGTCGCTTGGCCTGCGCGTTGCGTCCATCGAGCTTGTGCGCGGTTTCCCAGTCCGCGAGGGCATCGTGCTCGCGACCGTGCTCGTGGTGATCGAAACCACGCTGGATGAGCTGTTTGATTTCCAGCGACGCGTCCTTGGCCACGGCGACCTTGCCCTATTAGCCCGACCGCAGGCGGCCGCTGTCGACCACGCCGCGGAACATGTTGAGCGTGCGCATGAGCGGCTCGGCGACTTGCTCGAGGCCACCGGCGTCGCGGCGCTCGACCGCCATGCGCGCGTCGTCGAGGATGAGGCGGACGTTGTCCAGGCTGTCCTCGCCGAAGGGCGTGCCCACCAGGATTTCCTCGACCTTGGGCAAGAGCGCCTCGGCCTCGTCGACCAGCTTCTCGATGCGCTGGCGTTCTTTTTCGACCTCTTCCTCGGCTCGCGCCGCCACCATGTGGTCCTGGTTCTCGCTCGCCATGCGCGCGATCTCGTTCTCGGTGAGACCGCTCGAGGCGGTGACCGTGATGGATTGCTCGGCGCCCGTTTCCATGTCCTGCGCCGAGACGCTGACGATGCCGTCGGCCGAGATCTCGAAGGTGACTTCCACCTCGACCTCGCCCTTGGTCGCCCGGCGCAGGCCGGAGAGCACGAACTCGCCGAGCAGCTCGTTTTCCTCGGCGCGATCCGATTCACCCTGGAACACGACGATCTTGACCGAGGTCTGGTCGTCGCGGACCGTGGTGAAGATGTGGCTCTTGGCCGTGGGCACCGTGGTGTTGCGGTCGATGAGGCGGTGGAAGTGGCCGCCCGCCACCATGATGCCGAGGGAGTGGGGCGTCACGTCGAGCAGGAGCATGTCGGGCGCCGCCGCCGCGTCGACCAAGGCCGCGCCCTGGATGGAGGCGCCCATGGCCACAACCTCGTCGGGGTGCACGCTCTTGCACGGCTCGCGGCCGAAGAACTCGCCCACCAGTTCCTGCACCTTGCTCATGCGGGTCATGCCACCGACCAGGACCACCTCGGCCAGCTCATGGGGCTGGATACCGGCGTCCTCCATGGTCAGCCGGCAGATCTGGATGGTGCGCTCGGTAAGATCGAGGGTCAGCTCTTCCAGTTTGCTGCGCGTGATCACGCGGTGCAGGTGGAAGGCCTGGTTGCGGCCGGTGGAAATGATGAAGGGCAGATTGATCTCGGTCTCGCGCACGGCCGAGAGGTCGCACTTGGCCTTTTCCGCCGCGTCCTTGAGGCGCTGCAAGGCCATGGTGTCGGCGCGCAGGTCGACCTTGTGTTCCTTGGCGAAACCCTGTGCCAGCCAGTCGACGAGGCGCTTGTCGTAGTCCTCGCCGCCCAGGAAGGTGTCCCCCGCCGTGGCCACGACCTCGAAGACGCCATTGGTGATGTCGAGGATCGACACGTCGAAGGTGCCGCCGCCCAGATCGAAGACCGCGATCTTGCCGTCGACCTTCCTGCCGAACCCGTAGGCCAGGGCCGCGGCGGTCGGTTCGTTGATGATGCGAATGACGTCGAGGCCGGCGATGCGCCCGGCGTCCTTGGTGGCCTGGCGCTGGCCGTCGTTGAAGTAGGCCGGCACCGTGACCACGGCCTTGGAAACCGTCTGGCCAAGGTACTCCTCGGCGATGGCGCGCATCTCCTGGAGCACGTAGGCCGAGATCTCGGGAACCGAGAAGGGCTGGTCGCGCAGCTTGATGCGCACGTCGCCGTGCGGACCCTCGAGCAACGGGTAGGGCACCGCGGCCTTCACCGCCTGCACGGCGGGCGAGGTCCACGGCCGGCCGATGAGGCGCTTGACCGCCCAGGCGGTGTTCTCGGCGTTGGTCACCGCCTGGCGCTTCGCGATGTGCCCAACCAGGCGCTTGCCACTCTCCGACATCGCGACGACCGAGGGGGTGGTCTTGTAGCCACCTCGGTTCGCGATCACTGTGGGGTTCGCGCCTTCGAGCACGGCCACGCACGAGTTGGTGGTTCCTAGGTCGATCCCGATAACCCGTTCTGCCATGTGCCTCGATCGTTGGGGCGAAAGCGCCCACCTAAAAATCTAGCACGAACGAGGGAATGCCGATACACCCCGCCCGCCCGTGACGTCCGCCGACGCTCGCCTTTCGTCGGGGAGGCAACTTTGGCGGGGGCGCGTCCGAGAAGGCTTGCATGCCACTTTATCTCGGCGCCCGCGAACCCTCGGATTCCGGCGACGACCCTCCGGCGGGCCGTCGCTCGGGGAAAGCCAAACGCTACGGTTTCGCATTTCTGCCCGTGCTCCGCTTGCCTTGCCGATTGTGCGAGGGCACAGGCCGGCTGTGGGTGGCTGACGAAACCTGGCCGCGCGGCCGCTCCGTGCGCTGCTTCCCCTGCCGTGGCACGGGCGTCGTACGTGCGAAAACTAGCCGCTAGGCTTTTCCCCGGTGACGCGAGAAGGCGGCGGGCTCCGTGCCGACCGCCACGTGATAGGCCTCGTCCCACAGGAAGGACGCCTGCGCGTCCATGACCAGGTCCGGCGCCACCGCGGCGGGCAGCCAGGCGCCGGCCCCGATCTCGGCCTCGAGCTGGCCAGGCGCCCAGCCCGCGCAGCCGAGCAGCACGCGAAAATCGACCGGGCCGCGCCCCTCCAGGAGGGCGCTGAAGGCGGCCAGCTCGCCGGTGACGCCCAGGTCGGCGCCGATGGCGATCTCACCGGGCAAGGGCGCGGGCAAGCGGCGGTAGAGCAGCCAGCCCGCGGCCGGGGCGACCGGGCCCCCGATGCGCACGGGGGAGGCAAAGGCCGGTGTCTCGGGAATCGGCTGGCTGGCCGGAACCAGATCGGAGGACGTGAGCAGCTCCCGCACGGACATCAGCTCGCGACCGTTGACGACCCAGCCGAGCGCGCCCTCATCGCCCGCCCGGCCGAGCAGCACTACGCTGTGCATGAAGTTTGGGTCGCGCAGGCTGGGTGCGGCGAGAAGCATGCCAGGCGCCAGTTCATCGGTGGGCATGAAGAGGCTATTCTACGCCCCAGACTGTCCGGGCGGCAGCAGAACTACTCGAGCTGGAGGCCGCACTCCCTGCACGCGCCGCTCTCGAGCGGCCCGGGCGCACCACACGCGGGGCAGGGCGGGTCGTCGCATTCTGCCGGGCCGCCGGTGTCAGGGGTCAGGGTACCCTCTTGATCGAGGAGGTTTTGCCAGCGGGCGTGCATCATGGCCATGACCTTCGGCAGATCGTCGGGCCGCACGCACAGGTCGATACGCGGTGCGCAGGGATGGCCTTGACCTGTCCCGCAGCTCTCCTGCCGATCGAGGACTGCCGGGATATTCGCGGCGAGACATGCATCGAGGACCTCCTTGATGTCGGCGATGCCAGCCGAAACGCACGGCACCACCTCGGCGTCTTCCAGCTCCTTGAGAGCTTCGTCCTTGGTCACGGAGGTATTTTGGACCAGCTCGCGGTCTAGATCCAGCAGGCGGACGCCCTGGGCAGCGCGGAGCTTTGACAGACTCGTGTCCTCGGACGAATAATCGAAGGGTGGAGCCAGGGTCTTCTCGATCGCTTCGCGGGTTGATCCTGCGCGCCGACGCCCTCTTGGTCGTCTTGGCGATGGCCGTGGCCTACCTGCTCCACGCCCTCTTGCGCAACACGCTGGGATTCTTCCGCGCGCCCGCGGGACCGTCCGGATTTATCTTGCTCGGCTACCTCGCGCTCCCACTGTGGCTGTTTCTCATCCCGCTCTTTCGTCTGGACCGCCTTCTCGAAAACCGCTGGTCCTGGTTGAGGACTGCTTTTCGCCTGGTCCAGCACCACCTTCTCGGTTTCGGCATTCTCTCGGCAATCACCTTCGTCGCGCAGATCGTGGTGAACCGTTCCATCGTGGTTTCCTTCCTTGGGCTTTCCTTCGTTCTTCTCCTCGGCGAGCGCATGGTGATTGTCGCGTGGGCCCGGCGGCAACACGAACGTGGCCACGCGCGCGGGCGGCTCTTGCTCGTGGGGGAGCCGGGCGCGGGGATGCAGCAGTTCCTGGCGGACAGCAAGAACGCCGTCTTCGCTCCCGAGATAGTCGGTTACCTCGGACGCGGCGAGGATCCGTCGCACGCGCTGCCCCGGCTGGGCTCCCTGGTCCGGTTGCCGGCCGTGCTGCACGACCAGGCGGTAGACGAGGTCGTCCTCATCGAGCAGCTCTCGTATCGCCGCGCCGGCTGGGTCCTGCGGGTCTGCGCGGACCTGGGCATTGGCGCGCGCGTCGCCTTGCCCTGGCAGAACATCCCCAGGGTCACGCCGTATCTCGAATCCGAAGGCGGCCTGCATTATTTGAGCTTCAGCCAATCGGCGCGGCGGGCGGCGCAACTGGCCTCGAAGCAAGTTCTCGATCTGCTTCTCGCCGTGCCCCTTGTGCTCGTGCTCCTTCCCCTCTTCGCCTTTCTGGCGGGTGCCATCCGGCTGCTCGACGGGCGCCCGGTGATCTTCTCCCAGGTGCGGGTGGGCTTGCACGGCCGCCGCTTCAACATGTGGAAGTTTCGCACGATGGTCGCGAATGCCGAGGCCATCAAGCCGCAACTGGCGCCCCTCAACGAGGTGGATGGACCGGCATTCAAGCTGACGCGCGATCCGCGGGTGACCCGGCTGGGGGACTTTCTCCGGCGGATGAGCCTCGATGAGCTTCCCCAGCTCTACAACGTGCTGGAAGGCTCCATGAGCCTGGTCGGGCCACGCCCGCTCCCCGAATCGGAACAGCAGCGCATCCGGGGCGCGCAGCGCCGCCGGCTCTCGATGAAGCCTGGCATCACGGGACTGTGGCAGGTGAGCGGCCGCAGCGATATCTCGTTCGCGGACTGGATGCGCATGGACCAGGAGTACGTGGACAGGTGGTCCTTGTGGATGGACCTGCGGCTCTTGCTCGCGACGATTCCCGCGGTCCTGCGCCGGAAGGGGGCGAAGTAGCGATGCCCAATCCATTGCCATGACTTGCCCAACTTCCTTCGATCATCGCGGCCCGGTGAGCGAGTCGGTGAAACGCCTCCGAACGCGGTTGTCAGGCGCAAAGGTCGACGAGCCGGAATTCTCGGCCTACTTCGTCCGCTACCTGCGGAGCTACCTTCCCATCCTGGACATCATGCTCTTTCGCTATGCAGACATCGTGACGGCCGCATTGTCGACACACGCC
>JADGRD010000256.1 GCA_017881285.1 Pseudomonadota bacterium
GCCCAGCCGGGGCATAGGGAACCACCTCGACCTCGGCTCCCAGTGCCGCCACGACCACCTCGGCCCCACCCGTCCGATTACCGAGGGCGAGAATGGCGGCCGGGTGGGTGTGGAGCACGAAGGCGTGGGGAAGGACAGCGTGCAGCAAGGTCTCGACCGAAGCCCGGCGGCTGGACGGGCGCAGGCAGTGGCACGCGAACTCGGCGGCCATGGCCTCGTCGGAGAGCTGGGGCACGTCCAACAGACGGACGAGGTAATCGAGGTCGAGCCCGACGTAGTCGCGCGGCTCGACCTCGCCCAGATCCATGCCCGAGGCCTTGACGAAGAGCGCGAGCCGCGTCTCTCCGAACACGTTCCCGAGCGGGCACTTGCACGAGCTGTTGCCGCCCCCGTGCATGGCCAGATCGGGCTCGGCCCCGACGAGCCACGTGGCGTAGGCAAGCAGCCTGAGCTGCGTCTCGCAATGGTCAGCGCCGCCAAGCTGCGCGGCCTCGGATTCCGACCAGCGACTGCGCATGACCGCCTACCGCTTCACGCTCTTGCTGGCCTTGTAGAAATCGAAGGCCTGTTCCGGGCTCGCGCCCTCGTGCACCACCTTGCGCACGGCCTGGATCATGGCGACCGGCGCTTCGGCCTGGAAGATGTTGCGGCCCATGTCCACGCCGGCCGCGCCCTGGGCGATCGAGGCATGCGCCATGCGCAGGGCCTCGAGCTCGGCCAGCTTCTTGCCGCCCGCGATGACCAGCGGCACCGGGCACGAGGCCGACACGGTCTCGAAATCCTCGGGCACGTAGTAGGTCTTGACGAAAGCCGCGCCCAGCTCGGCGCAGATGCGGCAGGCCAGGCGCATGTACTTCGCGTCGCGCACCATTTCCTTGCCCACCGCCGTCACCGCCAGCACCGGAATGCCGTAGCGATTGCCCTCGTCGACCAGGCGGGTCATGTTGGCCACCGACTGGGTTTCGAACTCGCCGCCGATGAAAACCTGCACCGCGACGGCGGACACGTTCATGCGCACGGCGTCCTCCATGCTCACGGCGATCTGCTCGTTGGACAGCTCTTTCAGGATGCTGGGGCCGCCGCTGGCCCGCATGACGACCGCATTGGGCGAGGCCGGCGGGATCACGCTGCGCAGGATGCCGCGCGTGAGCATGAGCGCGTCGGCGTACGGCGCCAGTGGCAGGATGCTGAGATCCACGCGCTCGAGGCCGGTGGTCGGCCCCTGGAAGTAGCCGTGGTCGAAGGCCAGCATGACCGCCTTGCCCGAACGCGGGTTGAAGATGCGCGCCAGGCGGTTGTTCATGCCCCAGTCATGCGCATTCGAGCCCTTGAGGAAGAAGGCATGGCTCTCTTGTGGCACATGGGCGTGGAATTCCTTTTCGGCTTTGGTCGTGGCGTCGGCTTCGGGCATGGTCTTCTCCTTGGCGGGGAAACCGTAGCACACGGCAAGGTCTAGCGGGAGCGCTCAGATGCCCATCTGGAAGCCGACGGAGAGCTACGTCGTGTTCAGCTTGAGCACGCTCTTGCCTTTGATGCTGCAGGTGGTTTCCGCCTCGATGTTCACCGTCTTGCTCTTCAGCTCGACCTTCTTGTCGCCCATTTCCATCTTGCTGGCCCCGCCGGCCGCGGCGGCCGTGACCGCCGCCGCCGCGATGGCGATGCCCCCTGGCAAGAGCGACAGGCCGCTGCCCCCGCACAGAAGATTGATGCCCGTCGGCGAAGTGATGGTGACCATGCCCGCCTTGTCGATGCAGACCGTCGCGCCGCCCGCCATGATGGTAATGACCCCTGCCGCATCGAGGGTCACGTTGGTGCCCTCGAAGGTCAGGCTGGTCGCGTCCTGGTTGAGCTGGAACCTCTCGTCGGTGGTTAGGGTGTAGGCGAGCTTGACGTGCTCGGTCTTGTTCTTCTCCGCGACCAGCTCTTGCTCGCCGTCCACCTTGCGCATGTGGTCGCTGCCATAGATCTGCGTGACCCTACCGGTCACCGTCTTGTCGTGGTCGCCACCGATGACCACGCTGTCGTTGACGTTGACCGTGGTCTGGCGGTTGTTCTTGACCAGCGTGTCCTCGTCGTTGCCGACGACGATGCTGCGGTCCACGCCTACGTCGAGGGTCTGGCAATGCTTGACCAGCGTGGACATGTCCTTCTCGGCCTGCGTGTGCAGGTGTTCCTGGCCCTTCTTGTCCTCGAAGCGGATCTCGTTGAAGTTGTTGGCCGTGCCTCCCTTGCTGCTGCGGCTCTTGATTCCGCTCTGGGTCTGGTTGGCCGGCAGCTCGTAGGGCGGCATATTGTCGGCGTTGTACAGGCGGCCGGTGATGATCGGCCGGTCGGGATCTCCGTCGAGGAAGTCGACGATGACCTCCTGCCCGATGCGCGGGATGTGAATGGCGCCCCAGCGCGCCCCGGCCCACACTTGCGCCACGCGCACCCAGCACGACGACTTCTCGTTGCGCTTGCCCAGCCGATCCCAGTCGAACTGCACCATCACGCGGCCGAGGCTGTCGGTCCAGATCTCCTCGCCCGCCGGCCCGACGACGAGCGCCGTCTGAGGTCCGCTCATGCAGGGCTTCTTCGCCGTCCGCCGCGGCCGGAACTGCGTGTGGGTGTCGAGGAGCAAATAGGTCGCTTTGAACGGCTCGTCCTCGCCCGCCACCGTCCCGCTCTCGTACTGGTCGATGCTGATGCCATAGGTCGCGCCGACGATCAGATACTGGTTGCCGAAGTCCTCCGCGTCCCAGAAGGGGAAGACCTCCTCGCCACCGCCCCCGCTCGGCCGTAGCGTGACCAGGTCGCCGACCCCGAGGCCCATGGTGTTGCCTTCCACCTCGATGAGCGTGCGTTCCACACGATCCGCCTGCATGCGCACCGTGGCCTCGTTGCCCGCCTCCGCCGGATCGAAGAGCCCGCCCGGGTAGTCGTAGTGCTCGAACTGCGCGCCCGGTGCCGACTCGACCGAGGCGTCCTCGCCGAACTGCGGCTGCTTGGGCCGCAGCTCCGTCGGGTCGTAGCCGCTCAAGACCGTGTGCCGGCCGGGGTACAGCCCCTTGCGCACCGTCATCCCCCAGAAATGCTCCTCGGCCCCCGCCGCCTGCCGTTCCTTGGGCGTGTAGAGCACCGTTTCGTACCCCTCGGCCGTCTCGTGGCCGGTGATCGAGTCGGCGAGCACCATGATGTGCTTGGTTTCCTCGTGCTGGAAGAAGTAGTAGATGCCTTCCTCCTCGAGCAGCCGCTGCACGAAGTTCAGGTCGCTTTCCTGGTACTGCACGCAGTATTCGCGCTCGCGGTAGACGTGATCCTTGATCGAGCCCGACTCGACGTCGAACAGCCCATCCTCGGCCAGCACCGCCGTCGCGATGCTGAGCGCATCTTGCCCACCATCGTTGAAAACGCGACAGTCCGAGGTGTAGCTGAATTCGCTCAAGAGCGGATTCAACCTGGCCGCGTACCGCGTGTGCAGACGGGTGGTGCCCGTCTTGGCGAAGCTGGTCACGAATCCGTGGAAGTACCGCTCCTCGCCGCTGCCCAGCTTGATGCCCACCGCCAAGGGCTTGCCGAGCACGTCGTCCGGATCGATGTTCGGCTCCTCCGAGAGCAGTCCAAGCTCGAAAACGTAGGGCGAGCCGAGCTCTTCCGTCCCCGAGAGAGTTTCGAGAAGCAAAACGCCCTTGGGAAAGGGCCCCGTCACCGAGGTATCGCTACCGAGAAGTGCCATGGCTATGGGGGGACTTTAGTAGGTGGGGGAAGTGGGTCAAGGGGGTTGGGGAAAGCGGCCGTCCTCGACTATCTACGCCATTGCGGTGAGCTGGGAAGTCCTATTCGCATTTTCGTCGCTACCCGCGGCAATTTGATTGGTCTTGCGAAGTTGCTCTGCCTGGGCCCTACGGAATTCTGTCAGAATGCGCGCCTTGGAGCTGGCGAAATCGAGGCTCTTAGTGACAGCGAGGTTGCCCCCCATCAATTCACTGGCACCAAGCTTGGGTCACCGAGCTGGGGCAGGCCTACCCTCGTGCCGTTCGTGCTCGAAGTCTATTGACTGCACGCAGCGCAGACCTAGACTCGAAATCTCGCGATGAAAGAAATCAAGATTGGCCTCGACGATCTGGAGAAGGGCATCGAGCTTGACACTGGGGAGCAATACACCCTGATTCTGACGAAAACCGGCGTCTATAGGGTCGAGATCGAGGATGCCTTCTTCCAAACAGCAAGCGCCGTCTTCTTGCCCGACGTGCCACTCGCGCAGCAGGAGGACAACGGAATCGCGAACGAAGCCGCGTTCTCGAACGATGAGCTATGGCAGGCGCTTCGCAAATCGCACCCGGCCTTCGTGGACACCCTGGAGAATAAGCCCTTTGACCCCGAGGCCGAGGACGGAAATCCTCGTCGCGTGACCGGGGCCGTTCGACTGGCGACCGTGTTGCGCTTCTTGCAGAAGAACAAGAGCCACCAGCTGCTCATCGCCGGTCATACCGACCGAGCTGGCGACCCGGACTACAACCAGGAGTTGTCGGAGGCTCGAGCCAAGAGCGTGCTTGCGCTCCTCGAAGGGGACCGCAATGGCTTCGTCGATGCTTGCAGGATCTACCACGTCGCCGACGACGATGCGGTCTTCGTTCTTTACGCGGCCCGCACGCGGGGTTGGCCTTGCGATATGGATGGAAACAGGAAAGCAAGCGCGCAAGAAATCAAGGAATTCCAACAGAGCTACAATGAGGGATTTAGCGCCCACATCGTCGTGGACGGCATGGTCGGCAAGCAAACCCTGGGCGCCTACTACGACATCTTGGCCGATGACCTGGCGAGCGCGGTTGGTGGTGCGGACAAGCTGAAAGCGTTGCGCGGCGATCTCCGCTTCGTGAGCAAGCAGCGGCGCTGCATCGGCTTTGGTGAGAAGTACCCTGTGGATCGATCCGAACCGGACGGAACCCGCTGCCAGAGCGACCGACGCGTGGAGATGCTTCTCTACGGGCCGCCCCGGATTCCAAACCTCAGCGATCCGCAAAAGGCGGGCCGAGAGATCTACGTCGAAAAGATCTACGAAGTGACTCCACTGACACCGGACGCAATCGAGCCCGGCTCGGGCGAGGACACGGCGCCCGGCGATTTCCATTTGGTCGATGCCGAGCCTCCCGATCCCGGCGTCGGTGAGCCGGAAGAAGAGCTCGCAACCACGATGGACTATGTAGACTCGGCCCGCGATCCACAGGACCGCTGGGCGTTTCTCGAGCCGCTCGACGAGGCTCGCACCGAGCATGGTGACTGGCCCAGCGGATCCACCGGACGGAACGGCACTGGCCTAGGCGAAGGTAGAAAGCTATGGACGTCACCAACTACAGGGGTTCGCTTCCGGTGGCCGTGACACTGAAGTGGAAGGGAGAATGCATCGCGAATGCCCTCTCCACATCCCAGGCGGGCTATCCCTTCCTGCTGGCCAATGAATCGGTAACGGCCTTTTCCGCGGTATTCAACGTGGGAGGTACGTCGGTCGATGTTCATCGGACAGCGACCAAGGATAAACGCTACTTCGATCAGGGGCTCAACGTCTACACCACGGCGCCGATTCCTGGTCCCGACCTCGACAAGCTGCTCACCGCCGTCGCATCCAAGCCCAGTAGCACCATCGACCTGACCTTCAGCTACCGCAAGTTCTTCGATGTCCTCCTAGAGCAGATGACCCGCATCGACGGTGATCTGCACAACCTCGCCAACCCCAATGACTCGAAGGCCATTCTCGATACGTTCACCCACAGCAACGCGGGCGGCAAGGTGCGTATCACCTACAAATCCGACACGCAGGAGATCAAGGCCCTGCCCTGCAGGTTTGTGAATCGGGAAATAGCCCCTGGCGCCTCGGGCAGGCCACCGTCGGTGAAGCTGGTTATCGAGCTTGATTTTCTCAGCGGCTTGAATGCC
>JADGRD010000257.1 GCA_017881285.1 Pseudomonadota bacterium
CACCGCGCGCAGTCCCTCGCTCCCTCGCAGGGCCGCCCTTTGGCAAGAGCACCCGGAGCGACGTTCCTGGCGACTCGACTAGATCGTCATGTGGCTCAACTTCCGACTCAGTGAACCTCAGAAATAGGCGCGTCGGCCACAAGCTGACGCGCCTGTTTCGTATCTGGCCGTCGCCGTGGGTTCCACAATCAACCGCCTCCCCGTCCCGATTATTGGTTCTGCTCACTGATCGCTAGCGCACCCAATCCGTCATTTAGGCCGGGTTCGCCCAGAGGGTTGCTACCGAGAAGCTGAGCGATCCCCTCATTTCTAGGGCAGCAAGATAGCTCAGGAATTCGCCGTTTGAGAAAATCCTGCTGGCCCTGCTGGCAATCGCAATCGCCTACTGCGCCCTGCCCTATCTCAAGGAGCTGGGTCGCGTGCTGTAGGCGAGCTTCCAGACCGCGCGCTCCTCCATCAAAAAGGTGGCCCCCTGGCCATTCCGCCTGAGCCCATTTCTTGCCCTGGCGCCACTTATATAGGTCATGGTTTACTCGTCTCGCTTTCTTGCTACGACTTTGCTCGCCACGACCTTCGTCTTCCTGGGCTGCACCAACTCGGGCCAGGGGGGAACGTCGCCAACCGGTGGCAACACCACGACTTCGTCCACCGGCGGACAAGTCAAGTCGAGCGGCGGGAGCCCCGGCAGCGGCGGGCAAGTGGCGACCGGCGGTAGCGTCGGCAGCGGGGGCACGCCAAGCAGCGGGGGCAACAGCGCTGGTGGGGCCGGAGGCAGTGGCGAGAGCACGACGACTTCGTCGACCGGCGGACAGCCCGCGACCGGTGGCCAGACGTCCACCGGGGGAGCCACCGCCACCGGCGGCACACGCCAAACCGGTGGCTCATCCGCGAGCGGGGGCACCATCGCCAGCGGCGGCTCGCCCGCCACCGGAGGGATGCAGACCGGGGGCACGGCGGCAACGGGCGGTCGCAGCACGGGCGGTGTCCCCTCGACCGGCGGCGCGACCGGGGGCACGAAGGCGACGGGCGGCGCCATCGCGACCGGCGGGGCCAGCGCAACCGGCGGGGCCAGCGCAACCGGCGGCTCTAGCGCGACCGGCGGCAGCACAGCGCAGGCCTGCGCCTCCATCGCCAGCACGGCAACCCGGCCGCAGCTATCCACGGCCGACGCGGCCAACTACACCACCGCGAAGTACCTCGGCGACTGGAATCCCACCTCGGGCATCACCCTGCCCGGCTCGCCGACCTACACCGTCGCGACCGATGGCAGCGGGGATTCCACGACCGTGAAGGGCGCGCTGGCCAAGGCCACGGGCAGCTCCCGCGTGAACATCCTGATCAAGGCAGGTACCTACCGAGAGAAGATCAACATCAGCGGCTCGACGCCGATCACCCTCTACGGCGCCGACGCCGACGCCAGCAAGGTGGTCATCGTCTACGGCGATTCGGCCGACTCTGCGGGCGGTACTCCCCAGAGCGCGACCTTCACCGTGAGCAATCCAGGTTTCCAGGCCAAGAACCTGACGTTCTCGAACGACCTCGACGAGAACGCCAGCGGCTGCACCAATTGCCAGGCAGTCGCCTTCTACGGCACCGGCGACAAGCAGGTCTTCGACAACGTCCGCTTCATCGGCAACCAGGACACCGTCTACTTCGACACCACCGGCACGAGCACGATCGCGCACGTCTACCTGAAGAGCTGCTTCGTCCAAGGCGACACGGATTACATCTTCGGCCGCGCGACCGTGGTTCTGGAAGATAGCGAGATGAACTACTCGTCGCTGCGCAAGCCCACCAACGCCGGCCGCCAGTTCGCGCCCAGCACCGCCGCTGCCAACAAATACGGTTACCTCTTCAACCGCTGCAAGTTCACGGCCGACGCCGCCACCCTCACCAACAAGATCTACCTTGGTCGCTCGTGGGACCAGAACGTGGCCACGGCCGCCGATTGGAACGCGTCCACGTCGCCCAATGGCCAGGCGGTCATCCGGGAATCCGAGTTGGGCGCCCATATCCGGCTTGCCGATCCCTGGGCCGCCGCCGCGACCTCGGGACGCGCCTACGATGCGAGCACGAA
The DNA here is from genome assembly GCA_017881285.1 of Pseudomonadota bacterium. Taxonomy (GTDB): domain Bacteria; phylum Myxococcota_A; class Polyangia; order Fen-1088; family Fen-1088; genus Fen-1118. The sequence goes on from JADGRD010000257.1 coordinate 2,078, forward strand.
TCGATTCTACGAGTACTGCAACACCGGCCCCGGTGCAGTTTGACGGGGATGCTGCGCCCGCGCTGAGCGACCAACCGCTGACCAATCTCACAAAGGCATGACCATGCGACACGCATCATTGGCTTTCGTAATCACCCTCGGCTGCCTGTTCACCCTGGGTGCCTGCAGCTCGTCTTCGTCCCCGGCGGGCGGCTCGGGCGGAAGCTCCGCATCGGGTGGGTCGAGCGGCACGGGCGGGGCGACCCAGTCGGGCGGTACGGTCGGCACGGGCGGGGCAGTACCGAGCGGTGGCACGCCGGCAAGTGGTGGCTCCGTGTCGTCTGGCGGCGTGACCAGCTCGGGTGGCTCCGCGCAGTCGGGTGGCGTGACGGGCTCGGGTGGTACGCCCGCCTCCGGCGGGGCTGCAGGCGCAGGCGGCGCGCCGCCGACTGGCGGCAGCGTGGCCACGGGCGGCTCCGTCCAGTCCGGTGGCAGGACCGGTTCCGGCGGCACCACCCAGTCCGGTGGCGCGACGGGCTCGGGCGGCGCGGCCACGGGCGGCAGCTCGACCACGGGCGGCGCGCAGACCGGCGGCAGCTCAGGCACGGGCGGAGCAACCGCGACGGGTGGAACCGCGACGGGCGGCACGGGCAACACCGGCGGCTCGACGGGCTCGGGCGGCTCGACCCAACCGCCCGTCACCTGCACGCCGGCGTACACGGGGTCGGACAGCCGGCCGCAGCTCACCGATGCCGCAGCAGCCTGCTACACCATCAAGAACTCCCTGGCCCAAGCCGGAACCATTGGCTCTTTGGTGCGCGATGACTGGGATCCCTCGGCGGCGCCGCTGAGCGCCCCGGCCAGCCCCACCTATACGGTCGCGGCCGACGGCAGCGGCACGCATACCACCGTGCAAGCCGCGATCACCGCCGCCCTCGCCTCCGGCAGCAGCACGCGCGTGTACATCCTGGTCAAGCCGGGAACCTATCGCGAGCTCGTATGCATAAAGCCCGCCTCGGGGGTCACGGCCATTCCCGTCACGCTTTACGGGGCCGACAGCGACGCCAGCAAAGTCATCATCGTCTACAACGACGGCTCGGGCGTCACCGTGACCACGGAGAACACGAATCCCTGCGCCACGCCCTCGGGCACGACCCACGGCACCAGCGACAGCTCGACCGTCATCGTGTCCACGCGCCAATTCCAGGCCATGAACCTCACCATCGCCAACGACTTCGCCGAGCCCGCGGATCAATCCTCCGTGCAAGCCCCCGCCATGACCATCCAAGCCGATCAGCTCGTCTTCCAAAACGTTCGCTTCCTGGGCAATCAGGACACCTTGCAGGTCAAGAGCTCGAACGTGACCACCGTGGCGCGCTCTTACTTCAAGAGCTGCTACGTCGAGGGCGACGTGGACTTCATCTTCGGCCGCGGGACCGCGGTGTTCGATGGCTGCACCATCAAGTACCTGACTGCCCGCAAGACCGGCAGCACCATCTTCGCCCCCAGCACCGAGAGCTCGCACTCGTTCGGCATGCTGATCATCGCTAGTCAGATCGGCAGCGCCTCGGGGAGCAACAGCACCTATCTCGGCCGCGCCTGGGATGACAGCTCCGGGACAAGCCCCAACGGGCAGATCGTCATCCGCGAATCCACGCTCGACGGGAGCATCCGGACGACGGCGCCGTGGACGACCTCCACCCAGGGCCGGGCTTTCTCCGCGTCCGGGAATCGCATGTACGAGTACAAGAACACCGGCGCGGGCGCCGCGCAGTAGCCAGAGTTGACGAGCTCGCCGCGGTTGCGGCGGGCGATCGGGCGAGCCCCTACCTCGCCGTGGAGGGGGCGGGCGGAGGACCTTGCGGACAGAGCGAGCCGATGCACTCGACCTCCGGGCGACTCCGCAAGGGGGTCAAGCGACGGAGCTCCTTCCAGCCATAGGGCTTGGCGCGGGGGACGCGCACCGGCTGGTCGGTGCGCACGGGAAACCACACGGAGTCGCGATTGGGCCGGAGCACGTGCATGCTCTCCGCCGGGTTGAGCGCTTGCGCGAGCAACATGGCGCGTTTGCCGGCCGGGGAGGTGGCGACATCGAGCACCACGAGAACCTCGGCGGGCGGACCCGCATGCAGGAAGAACGCGCCCGGTTCCAGGTTGTCCGGGGCAAGCGGCACGCTCTCGCCGAGCAAGGCGCGGCCGGCACTCCAGGCGAACACGCTGTCGAGGTAGGCACGGAGGTCAGCGTGATCCAGCTTCGACTTGGGCGCGGCTTGGCGGATCCATCTCGGCTCGGCTCCGGTGGTGGTCAGGCGCTCGCCGGCGAACCACCTTGCGAGTGGAAGCTCGGCTTTGGTATCCGACAGGTAGAGCATCCGCAGGTCGTTCACGTACCAGCGCCACTCCGCGTGCAAGCGCAGGATGACGTCGGCGCTCTGCTGGAGGTTCTCGCTGCCGATGTCGATGGCCACCACGGCCGCGAGGTATTCATCCTCACCCGGCACGACGATCTCGCCCCGGTAGTTTCTCACGGGGGTGCCCGGAGCGGCCAGGGGAAGGAGGCGCAACCATTCACTCCACGAGTCAGGCTCGTCCGTGAAGACCCTGTAACCTGGCAAGGAATGCGCGAAGCGATGCCGCACTGTATCCGTGGGTTCCGGCCGGGACCGCGAGGTGTCCCCTATCCAGCCGTACCATTTCAGTTCGGGCCAGGGGTCGGCGCCGTCGGCGGGCTCCGCACCCGAGCTTGGTGGCAAGCCCGCCGATGGCGCGGCGCTGGCCGGCAAGGCAGGCTGCGCCGCCGCATGTGGATTTCGACTGCACCGACAGCCCGCGCATCCCCAGGCAAGGATGGCGACAAGAGCGACAACCGCCGTGCGAGTCATGCAGTTTCATCGATCCGGATTGGATCGCCAGTCTTGGACTACTTCACGAAGATGTCGGGCTTGGGCGGATCGGCCATGCCGGCGCCGATGTGGAAGCCCGTGTGGGGCGGCTGGTTGTAGCTGGTATTTTCAAACGCGACCTGCGCCCGGTACGTCGGATCGTGCATGAGGGTGTAGATCCGGCGCTTGGTGACATCCGTCGTGGTATACACGCGCAAGGCCGAGTTGTTCGATTCGCGGAGCACCAGTTCCTCGCGCCAGTCACCCAAGAGGTCGGCGGTCAGCGTCGGAGTCGACTTGGTACCGTTGTTCGACGCGCAGCCGCTCGCACTCAGCAAGGTCCCGCCGCCGGACTTGGTGATCGACGTGCCGTCCTCGAGCTCCCGCGCTTCATCGGCGTCCCAGTAGATGAGGAAGTTGCTGCCGGCGTTGCTGCTCACGGTGGCGCCGGTCGCGCAGTTCATGCTGCCCACGCCACTTGAGCAGGTCGCGGCGGTCAGGTCGTTCATCGAGACGTACTCGGCGACTCCGCGGCCGTTATCTCCACTTCCCGCTGTGTTGATGTAGTACGTGCAGGTGGCGCCGGCATGGCAGTCATGCCCGCCAGCGCTCTCGTGGACCGAGAACACCGAGATACCCTTGCCCTTGACCAGCTCGCCCACGTGCATGGCATCACCGTGGCCGATTCCGGTCGTGCACTGGAAGGTGCCGTCGCTGGCGATGGTGGTCGCGCCGGTGATGATCTCCTGCGCGCCATCGTTGTTGGTGTCGGCGGCCATGCATGCGTGGTCGCCCTGGCCGGCGGCCTTGCTGTTGCCAGAGCCATTGCTGTCGAAGGTCCAGACCTTCGTCAAAGCCCCACTTCGCCAGTTGTACGCCGATACGGTCAGACGCGTGTAGTATCCGCGCTGCTGGATGATGCTCGGGCGGCCGCTCGCGGTCTTGC
>JADGRD010000258.1 GCA_017881285.1 Pseudomonadota bacterium
ACGCTGACGGTGGCCCGCGTCTTGCCGGCGTGCTTGAGCGTATTGGTCAGCGACTCCTGCACGATGCGGTACGCGGTGAGGTCAAGGCTCGCCGGCAACGGCCGCGCCTCGCCCTCCACGATCAGCTCGACCGGCAGCCCGGCCTCACGTACCTGGTCGCACAGCGTCTGGAGCTGTCCCATGCCGGGCGTGACGTCACAGCAAGCCTCCTCTTCCGGCGCCCGGAGGATGCCGAGCATGCGCTCGATGTCGCCGAGCGCCTGGCGGCCGGCGGTCTCGATGGAATCCAGCGCCTCGCGGGCCAACTCCGGCTTCTTGTCGATGATGCGCTGGGCCGCGCCCGCGTGCAGGACGACGACGTTGAGCGCGTGCCCCACGCTGTCGTGCAGCTCGCGCGCCATGCGCGCCCGCTCCTCGGCCACGGCCTCGCGGGCGCGCACCTCGCGGTCGGCGGCGAAGAGAGCGGCCCTGCGCTCGGCCCTCTCGATGCTGCCGCGGTAGATGCGGATGACGACGCCCACGACCCAGATGACCGAGAGCGACGCCCACGTCCCGAGCGCGGCCTGCCACGGGACCGAGGGAAGTTCGAGCAGGACGAAGATGACGCCGGCGACGACCACGAACCCGGCGGCGACCGCGCGCTTCCAGTGGTCGAACGCCACCGTCGCGAACGAGGCGACGACGACGACGCCCACGGCGGCGACCGTGAACTCGTACCCGGCAGCGGCCTGGCCACAGAGCAGGACGACGGCGGCAGCGAGGCTGACGAGCGGGGACCACCAGAGGAGTCCGAGCGTGAGACCGCTGAGGACCGTGAGGACGATCAGCGCGGCGCCGTCCTCCCGGTACCCGACCGGTACGCCGGCGCGAGTGAGCAGCTCGACGAGTCCGCCGGCGGTGAAGATGAGCGCGAGGACGACACTGGCTGGGAACGGCTCGAGAAGATGAGGGCGCCGTGGCGGCGCAGGAGCTGCGCCCGACGGCGCGGCGAGGATGTCGGCTGGCCGTTCCACGCCCGCAGTATAGTCCAGGCCCATGCAGGCTCCCGCCCGCGAGGAGGTTGTGCCACGCCGGCTGAGGTAGTGTTGGCACGTAGTGGACGCGTCCGGGGACGTCATCGGGAGCGGGGCACTGAGTCAGACTGGAGAGCGGATGAGCAGCGATTCGAATGATCGACGGCCTGCCAGCGGTGGCTCCGAGCCCGCAGCACGTCCGGGTACTGGCCCGCGGACGATGCGCACCGGCAGCCTCATCCTGCTCGTACTGGTGGACTTCGTCGTGGCCGTGATGATGGTCATCACAGCCACCGCTTTCGTTGTGAGCCCCGACCCCGCGGTGAAGGCGGGCCCCATGTACGTCGTCCTCGCGCTCACGACGGGGTCGGCGCTGCTCATGTTCGTCATGGCGCTGAACGCGTCGTTCGTCCCGTTGATGAGCCCGCAGCGCGCACGTGACGTGCGCCTCGTGATGTGGACGATGGGCGCGACCGGCATCGTGACGGGAGTGTTGACGCTCGGAGCAGACGTCGAGGGGATCGTGATGCGCCTCTTCGTCGCCGTCCTCGCCTTCGTCTTCATCCGGGTGCAGGAAGCCCGCCTGGACCGGGCGCGCCGAAGCGGGCAGCTGGGTCATGCTCCTTCGGCGGGACGGGGGCGTGCAGGCTCAACGGGATCGAGGTCGACGCCGCAGGCCAAAGCACGACAGCGCCGCGGCGGACGCAACCGCTAGTCCCTGCGCGAACGCGCGAAACGAAAGTGGTGGAGGCGGCGGGAATCGAACCCGCGTCCACGGACGCCCAAGCGGAGTCTCTACAGGCTTAGCCGGCGCTTTTAGTCTCGCTCGCGGCCCCCGCGTCGGCCGGGTGCCGTTTGCCAGCTCCGATCAGTCTCGGGTGCGCTCGCTCGGAGCAGCGCGACCGCACCCCAGCCCGCTTAATGACACCGCAGATCCCGGCCACGGGCGAGCCGGGTGCGATGCGTCACCTAATTACTTAGGCGGCGAGTGCGAGAGAATTATTCTCGGCAAGTAGTGTGTTCCGGCAGTTTAACGAGGCCACCGGACCTCGGCCTGCTGCTCCCACCCAGGTACAGCCCATGTCGAGACCTGTTCGCCCCCAACTGGGCAGCCTTGGTGGCTGCTGCATTCTCAGTATACCAGCCCCTGAGACGGCGAAACCGCGGACCGGCCGCGGTTTCGCCAGCAAATCCTGAACTTCGACCGTGTGTCAGTCTTCTACGGTCTGCACCTCACGCCGGTCACGGCGCCGGAAGTACATGTTGCGACAGAGCGGGCCCTCGCCGGTGGCGTAGCAGCTCTGAACGGCGATGGAGCACTGTGGCAACGGCTGGCGCGCGACCTTGACCACGCCGAAACCACCCTTGCCGCGCTCGATCTCCTGGAACATCTTCAGGTCGATCTCGTGCGGGAACACCTTCTCGATACACCCGAAGAACGTGTTGCCGTCTTCCTTGAACGCGTACAGGAACCGGCAGTTCATCGCGAGGCAGGCGGCCGGGTAGACGACCTTCTCACACTGCGCGGAGCATTCCTGACATTCAAGCTGTTCTTCAGACAAGCGAATCAGCCTCCTAGACAGCACAACGGCCGGCGTTCTGGTGCCGGCCCGCGAGCATAGTAGCACGGCACCCCCACGCCTGAACAGGCGTCTTAACCTCCCCTTAATACTTCGCATGCAGGGGTAACGTCCGCTCCAAGGGGTCATTGTGCCCCGAAACACAAATCTTGATTGACAAAGCACCATCCAGATAGTGAAAATGTGCACGTACTGCCGTCGCTTGGGGAAGCGCCGGCCCATCGCTTGCCAAAAAGGAGGTGGCGGTCACGCAATGGACGCACTGACCCTCGCTCGCATCCAATTCGCGTTCACCGTCGGGTATCACTTCATCTTCGTCCCCATCAGCATCGGTGTGGGGATGATGGTCGTGCTCTCTGAGCGGCGCTACTACAAGAGCGGGATCCCCGCCGACAGGGCGGCGTCGAACTTCTGGATCAAGCTCTTCACGGCCACCTTCGCGATCGGCGTGGCGACGGGCATCACCATGGAGTTCGCATTCGGGACGAACTGGGCGAACTACTCCCGCTTCGTGGGCAACATCTTCGGCGCGCCGCTGGCGGCCGAAGGGCTCATCGCCTTCTTCCTCGAATCGACCTTCCTGGGCATCCTGCTCTTCGGCCGCAAGAAGGTCTCCAAGGGCTTCTACTACGTGTCCGCCTGGCTGGTGTGGATCGGCTCACTCCTGTCGGCGCTCTGGATCCTCATCGCCAACTCCTGGATGCAGACCCCCGCCGGCTACAAGATCGAGAACGGCAAGGCCATCCTCACGAGCTTCTGGGGCGCAGCCCTCAATCCGTCCATAGGCCCGCGCTACTTCCACACGGTCGCGGCCGCCCTCTTGACCGGCTGTTTCGTGGTCGCCGGCGTCTGCGCGTACTACATGCTCAAGAAGAAGCACCTGCAGTTCGCACGGCAGGCGATCATCTGGGCCGCTTCGGTCGGCCTCATCCTCGCGATCGCCATGCCGTTCCTCGGCCACTGGGGCGCCCTCGTGGTCGCCGAGCACCAGCCGGTCAAGATGGCTGCCTTCGAGAACGTCACCGATACTGAAGACGGCGCGACGCTGTGGCTGGTCGGCTGGCTCACCAAGGAATCCGACGGCACCTACGACACGCACGGGATCGGCATCCCCAACGGGCTCAGCCTGATCCTGCACCTCAACCCGGACGCGAGAGTGACGGGCTACACGGACGTTCCACTGGCCGACCGGCCGCCGATCCAGGCCACGTTCCAGAGCTACCACGCGATGATCGCACTCGGCATCTTCTTCGGCCTCGTCCTGCTGGTGACGGTGCTCCTGCACATCCTCAAACGACTCGAGAACGCGCGCTGGCTCCTGTGGGTGCTCATCGCCTGCATCCCACTCTCGCTCCTCGCCATCAACCTGGGATGGATGGCCGCGGAGGTCGGGCGCCAGCCCTGGGTCGTACAAGGCCTCATGCGCACGTCGGACGGCGTGTCGCCGCTCGTCTCGAGTGGGCAGATCTGGACCACCCTCGGCCTCTTCGGCCTGATCTACCTCGTGTTGTTCGTCGCCTGGCTGCGGATCTTCGTCGGCATCATCAAGAAGGGTCCCGAAGACACCGCGGAGATGCTCGAGGCGGAGAAGGGCATCGCGCCCGCTCCCGCCGGTGCGGGGAGGTGACGAGATGACCCTGGCCAACATCTGGTTCTTCCTCGTCGCGGTCCTGCTCACGGTGTACGTGATCCTCGACGGCTTCGACCTCGGCGCGGGCGTGCTCTATCCGTTCATCGCCAAGGGTGAGGACGAGAAGGGCGTCATCCGCGCGGCGATCGGCCCGTTCTGGGACGGCAACGAGGTCTGGCTCCTCACCGGGGCCGGCGCCATCTTCGCCGCCTTCCCGATGGTGTACGCGATGACCTTCAGCGGCTTCTACCTGGCGATCATGCTCGTGCTGTTTGGCCTCATCATCAGGGCCGTCTCGCTCGCGTTCCGCCACCGGGACGGCAGCTGGAGCGCCGTGTGGGACGGCGCGTTCTTCCTCGGCAGCCTGGTTCCCGCGCTGCTCGTCGGCGTCGCGCTCGGCAATGTCATCCGTGGCGTGCCGATGGACGCGCAGGGCAACTACATCGGCACCTTCTGGCAGCTGCTCAACCCGTACTCCCTGCTCGTCGGCGTGACCGGGTTGTGCCTGCTCGTCCAGCACGGCGCCGCCTGGCTCTCGATCAAGTCAGAGGGCGAGCTCCACGACCGCGCCTGGCGCTACCGCAAGGTGTCGTTCTGGATCTGCGCCGTGCTCGCCGTCGCGACGTCGCTGGCGACGATCCTCACGGTCTCGCGAGCATCGGACAACGTGTTCGGCAGGCCCGTGGGCTGGCTGTTCGTCGTCGTCTTCCTCGCCGGCGTGCTCTACACGATCTGGCAACTGTTCAAGGCGGACGGCGCACTCAGGTCCTTCGTCGGCTCGGCCATCATCATCATCGGCCTCGCCGGCATCGCCGCCGTGGGCAACTTCCCGGACATGGTGCCGGCGCGCGGAACGCCCGCGGCCACGAGCCTCACGGTCACGCGGGCGGCGTCCGGTCACCTGACCCTGCTCGTCATGCTCATCCTCGCGATCGTCTTCGTGCCCGTCGTGCTCATCTACACGGCGCTCATCTACAAGACGTTCTGGGGCAAGACGAAGGCGGGCGACGCCGACTATTGACAACCGGTGTGAACTGATTCACACATCCTGGGTGTGAGAGGGCGGCGGGCCGAGAGGTCCGCCGCCCTTTTATCGCTCACTATCTCCCACAAGTGCCAACAAGTTCGCACACCACCTTGACAGTTCCGCGGGCTTGGTACTGAATGCGGTCAATACGCGCCAGCGTAGGCCAGTTGTTGGGCGAACCAAGGGGGGTTCTCGTGCCAGACGACATGTCCGTATCACCGCCTGTAAGAGAAGAGCTCGACCAAGACACGAAAGACCTGCACGCGCTAGGCTACGCGCAGGAGCTCAACAGAAGCATGAGCCGCTTCTCGAACTTCGCGATCTCGTTCACGATCATCTCGATCCTGTCTGGCTGCCTCACTCTCTACTCCTTCGGCCTCCAGCATGGCGGTCCGCCGACCATGCTCTGGGGCTGGCTGCTGGTCGGTACGCTGGTGCTCTTCGCAGGCCTCTCCATGGCTGAGATCTGCTCGGCCTTCCCGACCGCGGGCGGTCTCTACTACTGGGCGGCCAAGCTGGCCCCGGGCAACAGCGCACCGATCTGGTCGTGGTTCACCGGCTGGTTCAACCTTGTAGGCCAGGTAGCAGTCACGGCCGGCATCTCCTTCGACTGCGCCTAC
>JADGRD010000259.1 GCA_017881285.1 Pseudomonadota bacterium
ATCGCGCCGGGCGCTGGGCAACCCGGAATCCGGCATGCAGGCGACACAGATCCATCGCACGGCGAGCTGCGGTGGCTGGCTACTGGTCAGCGTACAGCACGAAGCGCAAGCGCGCGATCAGCATGTTAGCCGCCAAGAATTCCAGCGCAACGGTCTTTCGAGGAAAGCCTCAAGAAGCTCTTCGCCGCCATGATGGCCGCGGACCGCGAACACGTGGGCCGCCTGCGCAGGGCCCGGGCCGTCGGCCCCTCGACGCCCACGCCGACGCCGGTGCCCGTGCCCCGCTCGCACCGGAAGTGAACCAGCTACCCGGTGCTACCTAGCGGTGAAGCCCACGAATTGCTTGGCCTGGGTGTCGTACTGGATGCCCCATGACCCGCTTGCCTCCGCGCAGGACTGCGGGAATTTCTTCTGGGCAACGTCGACGAGCGGCTTGCCCTTCTCCACGAGCAGGGCGTTCACGTAGATGAACCGCGTTCCATCGCGCACGAAGCCAGCATACTGCCGCAGGTAGAGCTTCGCCGAGAAGGGCAGCCGCTTGTCGAGCCCGCTCTTGCGCAGATGGACCAGCAGCTCGGCGTCGAGGGCCTCCATCGCCTTGGGCGTAACCTGCCAGTACCCCGCGATCCCGGATGGCGTTTCCCGCGAGCACACCCGCAGTCCGTTCGCGAAGGCCGACAGGGGCAGCGAAACGGCCATCCCCGCGTAGCGGCGAGCAGCCAGTTTTCGCGCCCGTAGCATCTCTGGGGTTGCCGGCTGGCCCCGGACATTCGGAGGCTCGACGGACAACACGATCAGCGTCAGCAGAAGCAACCGGCACCAGATGACGATCCATTGCATGGGTGCGGTTTATAACCCGTCTTCACTCCGCGATCTTCACCAACTGTTTGCCGCGATTCTCGCCGGTGAAGAGGCGGGCGAGCGCGGCGGGCGCGTTGTCGAAGCCCTCGACGATGTCGACGCGGTCCTTGAGCTTGCCCTCGCGCAGCCAGCCCGCGAGCGCGGCGATGGCCTCCGCCGCGCGATGGTAGTAGTCGAGCACCAGGAAGCCCTCCATGCGCCCGCGCCGGATCAGCAAGCGCAGGTAGTTCTTCGGGCCGGCGGCCTGCGTCTCGTCGTTGTAGGTGGAGATGGCGCCGCAGATCACGACCCGGCCGTGCAAGGCCAGGAAGACGAGCGCGCAGTCGAGGATGGTGCCGCCGACGTTGTCGAAGTAGACGTCGATCCCGTTCGGGCAGTGCGTGCGCAGGGCGGTGATGAGGTTCTCGCGTTTGTAGTCGATGGCCGCGTCGAAGCCCAGCTCCTGGGTCAGATACCGGCACTTCTCCGGCCCGCCCGCGATGCCGACCACGCGGCAGCCCTTGATCTTCGCGATCTGCCCGACGGTCGAGCCGGTCGCACCAGCGGCGCCCGACACCACCACGGTCTCGCCGGCCTTGGCTTGCCCCACGTCGAGCAGGCCGAAGTATGCCGTCAGCCCAGTCAGCCCGAGCGCGCTCATCGCCGTCGGAATCGGGAAACCGTCAGGGATGGGCACGATGGGCAGGGCGTCGCCGGGTTTCGCCACTGCGTAGTCCTGCCACCCGAAGAACCCCTGCACGCGCTGGCCGGGCGCGAAGCGCCCATCGCGTGAACGCACGACCTCGCCGCCGGCAATGGCGCGCATGACGTCGCCGATCGGAACCATGGGCATGTAGGTGTCGCGCGCCATCCACCCGCGCTGGGTCGGATCGCACGACAGATACTGGTTGCGCACCAAGACCTCGCCCTCGCCCGGCTCGGGGATCTCGGTCTCATTGCGGCGAAAATCCTCTGGCCCGACGCTGCCCTCGGGACGGCGGGCGAGCAACCACTGGCGATTCTTTCCCTGAAACATCGTGTTATTCTCCGAATCCCTGGGCATCGGCCCATTATCTGATGTTGCAACTACCGCAACCGGCGCACAGTCTAACCAGTGAAAACCTTGCGTGCTATGCTGAGCGAAATTTCGTCAAGGAACTTTCATAGCATCGCATGATTTCTTCTTTCGGCCCCGACCTCGACCCAACGCAGCGCGAGCGCGTGGATGCAGTTCTGCGTTTCGCAAGCACCCGCCTGTCGCCTGGCGCGCGGCAGCGTGAGGCCGAGGCCCGCTTCGACCGCAAGCTGTGGGACGAGTGCGCCGAATTTGGCCTCGCCGGCCTGCCCGTGCCGGAGGCCTGGGGCGGCTCCGGCCTCGACGCCGTGGACACCATGCTGGTCGTCGAGGCTCTGGGCAAGGCCTGCGAAGACGGCGGGCTAGTCTTTTCCTTGTGCGCGCACATGTTCGCCTCGGCCGTGCCCATCTGGCGTTCGGGCGCGCCAGCGATCCTCGAGCGCTACCTGCGCGACATCGCCTCTGGCAAGCTCCTGTGCGCCAACGCGACCACCGAGCCGGAGGCCGGCTCCGACATCCATGCCATGAAGGCCAGCGCCCGCCGCGACGGCGACGGCTACGTGCTCGACGGCACCAAGTGCTTCATCACCAACGCGCCGGTGGCCGACCTGTTTCTCGTCTACGCCAAGACCGATCCCGCGGCCGGCTTCCTGGGCATTTCGGCGTTTCTCCTGCCGCGCGCGACCGCCGGGCTGCGCGTGGTGGCCGAACACGGCAAGACTGGCCTGCGCACCTCGCCGTGGGGCAGCGTCTACCTCGATGACTGCCGGGTGCCCGAGGCGTCCCGGGTCGGCCCCGAGGGCGCGGGCGCGGCGCTCTTCGGCGAGTCGATGATCTGGGAGCGTTGCTGTCTGTTCGCGTACTACGTGGGCGCCATGGAGCGCGCGCTCGCGGGCGCCATCGAGCACGCGCGCACCCGCAAGCAGTTCGGCAAGCCCCTCGCCTCGTTCCAGTCGGTGCAGAACCGTATCGTGGACATGAAGCTACGCCTGGAAACCAGCCGCCTGCTGCTCTACCGCGCCGGCGAGCTGCACCGGCAGGGCAAGCGGTGCGACGACGCCGTGGCCATGTGCAAGCTGTGGGTCTCCGAGGCCGCGGTGCAGTCGGGCCTGGACGCCGTGCAGATCTTCGGCGGATCGGGCGTGACCATGGAAACCGGCGTCGACGCGTTGCTGCGCGATGCCATCCCGGCGCGCATCTTCTCGGGCACGTCGGAAATGCAGCGGACGATCATCGCGCGCATGCTGGGGCTGTCCTGATGCGCCTTGATACGACCACCAGGATAGACCGACTGGTCAGCAACAGGGCCGCGCAAACGCCCCAGCACGTGGCGGTCGCCGGCGGCGGCGAGGCCGTGACCTACCTCGAGCTCGACCGACTCGCCAACCGCTTCGCCAACCTCTTCCGGTCCGCCGGAGTCGCGCCCGGCGATCGCGTGGGTGTGCACCTGCCGCGCTCGGCGCGCGCCATCGCGGCCATGCTCGGCGCGGCCCGCGCCGGCGCGGTCTACGTGCCCCTCGATCCCAGCTCGCCGCCCGCGCGCATGCAGGTCATCGCGGCCGACTGCGGCTTGCGCCACGTGGTCATCTCGCCCGAGCTACTGGCCAACTGGATCGCGGCCTCCGCCTGCGACGGCATCGAGCACTTCTTCCTCGCGGCCGAGGCGCCCGCGCCCGTGTTGCCAGCTCACATGCATGTCTGGTCCGAGGTCGAGTCGTCGAGCGTGGATCCACATTCACCCCCGAGCGACGACCCCGACGACCTCGCCTACCTGCTTTACACCTCGGGCTCGACGGGAACGCCCAAGGGCGTGATGCTTTCCCATCGCAACGCCCTGGCCTTCACCGCGTGGGCCGCGGATCTCATCGCGCTTGGCCCCACGGACCGGGTGGCCAGCGTGGCGCCCTTCCACTTCGACCTGTCGGTGTTCGACGTGTGGGCCACCCTCTCGTCCGGAGCGACCCTGGTCATCGTCGACGAGGCCACGGTGCTCTCCGGTCCGCGCACGCTTGACCGCATTCGCGACCAGGCCATCACGGTCTGGTATTCCGTGCCCTCGGCGCTCGTGCTCATGCTCGACCACGGCGGCCTCAGCGAGCGCGGCGCGCCTTCGCTGCGCGTGGTCTTCTTCGCGGGCGAGGTCTTCGCGATGAAACATCTACGCCGGGCCATGGCCGCCCTGCCGCAAGCGCGCTTTTTTAATGATACGGCGACCACCGAGACCAATGTCTGCCTGGCCTACGCGGTGCCCGCGCCGCCCGCGCCCGACGCGACGGCCATCCCCATCGGCCGCCCGAGCTGCGGCGACACCGTGGTGATCTTCGGCGAGGATGGCCGCCCGGTGCCCGACGGCGAGGTGGGCGAGCTCTTCGTCGACGGCCCCACGGTCATGCTCGGCTACTGGAACGGCGGGCAGCGCACCCCGGCGCGGCGGCCCTACCCCACCGGCGATTTCGTGGCCCGTCGGCCCGACGGCGAAATCATGTACCACGGGCGACGCGACCACATGGTCAAGATCCGCGGCTTCCGCATCGAGCTCGGCGAGGTCGAGGCCGCGCTGGCCGCGCACCCCGGCATCCGCGAGGCAGCGACCTTCGCCATCGAGGGGCGTCTCTTCGCCGCCGTCCTGACCGCGGACCCGGATCTGTCGGTCCTGGCCATCAAGCGCCACGCGGCCGCCCGCCTGCCAGCGTACATGATTCCGTCCGAGGTGAGAATCCTCGCCGAGCTGCCGCGCACGTCGAGCGGCAAGATCGATCGCGTGCGTCTTTTGTCCCTGCTGGCGGCCAGCAATCCGCGGCCGCCGGCCAACCCCGAGGAGAAGTCGAGGGCCTTGTGATGCAAGAACAGATTCGCGCCACCATCCACGCCTACATCGTCGGCACCTGGCTGTCCGGCGACGAGCGCGGCTTCGACGACAACACGGATCTCCTGGCGGCCGGCATCCTCGATTCCTTCAGCACGCTGTCCATCACCGCCTTCCTCGACGAGAACTTCCACGTTCAGCTCGAGCCGGCGGAGATCAACCCCGTGAATCTGCGCAATGTCAACGCCATCACCAGCATCGTGCTCGCCAAGCTGTCGGCCAAGGGCCCAAGCCCCGCGCTGGCCTAGCCAGCCGTATTTCGCAGTCAACCCCAGCCCAGACGAGGAAACATGGACCAGACCCTTCGTAACATCGTGGCCAAGATCGCCGAAACCGCGGCGGACTTTCCGCCCAATGCCCACCTGCGCGACGACCTCAATGTCGATTCGGTCCGCGCCCTCGAGCTCATCTTCGAGGTGGAGAAGGAATTCTCGATTCGCGTCCCCGAGCAGCGCTACGGCGAGGTGCGAACCTTCGCGGATCTGGTGCGGGTCGTCGGCTCGCTCAAAGGCGCCTGAGTCCTCGTGAAGCGCAGGGTCGTCATTACGGGCTGCGGGGCGCTCACGGCCGCCGGGAATACTCTCAACGGGCTGTGGAGCGCACTGCTTTCCGGTAAGAGCCTGGTCGGCAAGGTGACGAACTTCGCCTGCCCCGAGCTGGAGGCGCTGTCCGGGGCCGAGCTGGTCGTGCCCGGCAGTGACACCTTGCCCGCCACCGTGGACAGCGACCCCTTCCGCGCCCGCTGTTGCCACATCGCCCTCGCCGCCGCCCGCGCCGCTGTCGCGCACGCGGGGTTCCGACCCCCTCGCCCCGCGCAGCGGGGAGAGGGTGCCGAGCACAGCGAGGCGGGTGAGGGGCTCGCCAGCGCCGGCATCGTCCTCGGTTCGACCATGGCCGAGGAACGCCAGGTCGGTGATCTCAGCGAGCGCTGGGCCAAGCAGGGCCCGGACAGCGTAGACGGCGGCTGGCTCGGCCGCGCGGACAACCACAAGCTGGCCGCCAGCATCGCGGCCGACCTCGGCCTTTCCGGCCCGGTCTGGCTCAACGCCACCGCGTGCAGCTCGGGCAACGCCGCCGTGGCCTGGG
>JADGRD010000260.1 GCA_017881285.1 Pseudomonadota bacterium
GTCGCTACCGCCGCGCTGCTCGACTTTCTGCCCCTGTTCAACCTCCTGGGCTATGACTTCGCGTTCGCACTCGGCCTGGTCGTGGCCCTGGCCGGGGTCGACATTGGCCACGGCGTCGTGCACGCGGCCCGTCGGTGTGGCCGCCAGGCGTCGCCCGCCGGCCTGGCGGTCGAGGCGAGCGGCACGACCTTGGCGCTGCTCGCCTTGCCGCTCTGCCTGTCCCTGGCCAACGGCCTGCGCGTGCGCAACTGCAACCTGGGCGCCGGCCTCGCCTTCTTCGCCTTGCTGCCGGCTGGCACCGCCCTGTTCGCCGCGGTCAGTGGCGTGGCGGTCGCCATGGCCGTGCCTCGGCGGCGGCTGGGCCGCGCCGTCGCCTGGGCCCTGCCGCTGCTGTCCATCGGCTGGGCGCTGGTGCGCCTCTACCGTGACCCCGCGGTTTTCGCCTTCGATCCCTTTGGCGGCTACTTCCCAGGGCCCATCTACGACGAGGCGCTACCCGTCCCCCTCCGCCTCGTGTGGTTTCGCCTGGCCAACCTCACCTGGCTTGTGACGATCGTCGTGCTGGCAAGCTGGCTCTGCCAGGATCCGATGCGGCACCTGCACCTTGCCCGGCGGCCGTGGCGCGGGCTCCTGCGACCCTGGCACCGCCCCGCCGCCGCCATCGCTCTCGTCGCGGCCTCCCTCGTCTGGTTCGAGGCGCGCGGCAGCCTTGGCCTGCATGTCACGCACGCGGATCTGGCCCGTCTCCTCCCCCGGGTAACACGGACGCAGCATTTCGTACTACGCACGGATCCGTCGGCCGAGAGCGACGCGGATGTTGCGCTGGCCGCCGAGGATCTGGAATTCCGCTACCATCAGCTCTCGCACAGCCTTGGCGTCGAGCCGGCCGGGCCCGTCCGCGTGTACCGTTTTCCCTCGGCCGCGGCCAAGAAGGACGCGGTGGGCGCGGCCAACACCCTCTACGCCAAGCCGTGGACGCGCGAGATCTTCGTGCAAGCCGATCGCTTTCCGGCTCAACGGCTGCGCCACGAGCTGGCCCACGTATTCGCCTCGGCCTTCGGCGACCCGCTCTTCGGCGTGTCGCTCTCGTGGCATTTCGCCGGCCCCATCCCGATACCCAGCCTCGCGAGCGGGCTCGTCGAGGGCATCGCCGAGGCGGCCGATTTCGACAACCCCTCGGGGCGCTCGACCCTGCACGAGGAGTCGGCGGCCATGCTCGCGCTCGGCCAGGCTCCCGCTCTCGGCCGCGCGCTGGGAGCCAGCTTCACCTTCGAATCCGGGCCACGCGCCTACACCCTAGCGGGCTCCTTCTGCCGCTACCTGCTCGACAACTTCGGCGCGAACAAATTACGCGCGCTCTACCGCTCTGCCGGTGATTTCGTCGGGGTCTACGGCCGCGATCTGCCCTCGCTGGAGAAGGACTGGCGCGCGTTTCTCGCAACCCTGCCCGCGGATGAAAGCGCCCGCGCCCAGGCCGAGGAGAGTTTCCGCAGGCCGGCCATCTTTCACAAGGTGTGCGCGCGCGAGCTGGCGGCGCGCGTGGCCGAGGCGCACGCTCGTCTGGGCACGGCGCCCGGCGATGCCATCGCACTCTTGGACAGGGCCTGCGCCGACAATCCGAGCGAGCCGACCTTCCGTCTGGATCTGGCCGAGGCGCTCATCGCCGCCGGGGAGCCGGCCCGTGCGCTGGCCACCCTGGCCGAGGCGCAAGCATCCGGCACCCTGACCCGGCCGTTGCGCGGACGCGCGGCCAATCTCGAGGCTGGCATCCATTTCCGCGCCGGCCGGCTGGCCGAAACGCAGGCCGCGCTGGCGCGGGCGCTCGTGGCGGCCACGGAGGACAGTGACGAGCGCTTCGCCAAGGCCCGCCAGCGCGCGCTTGCCGACCCGCAGTCCGCCGCGACCCTGGGCCGCGTCTTCTTTGGCGACGAGCGCGGCCGTTCCCTCGACGCGGCCCTGATCATGTATCTCCTGACCGAGTTCGAGCGGCAAAACCCGGGGGATGCGCTGGGACCCTACCTCGTCGCCCGCCAGCTCGCCACGCGCGACCCGAAACTGGCCGTCCCCTACCTCGCGGACGCCTGCCCGTTCGTCGAACCGCAGAGCGCGTCTCCCCTCGACGCGACCTTCTTCAAAGAGTGCCGCCGCCTGCTCGGTGAATCCGCGTATCTGACCGATGACCTGGCGACCGCGCGCGAAGCGTTCACCTGGCTCTCGGAGCACGCCAACCACGAAGCCGATCGCTCGCGCGCCCGCGACTACCTCCAGCGTGTTGCCTGGAAAGGCGCCACGCCGATGTTGCAGCCAGCGGGGGCAAGCGGTGGTACAATCACGGCCCATGACCGGACCCAAGTTCCTCCACGGTGACGCCGCGACCCCCGCCGTGCCGGCTACGATGACCATCCGTCGAGAACTTCATTGACGACGCAGCCATCCGCCAACTACCTGGAGTTCTTTCGCTTCTCGACATGAGGCGAGCCAGCTGTTCGAGGCGTTCCTGCAGCGCTTTCCGGCGGGTGCTCGCCCGGGTACCGCAACCTTGGCGCTCGCGTGGCTGCGCTTCGACGCCGGCGAGACGGACCAAGCGCGCGCTCTCTTCGAACGGGCTGCCAAGGACTCGTCGGCCAAGGTTCGCGAAGGTGCCCACGAAGGACTGCATCGCTTGCGGGTTCGCTGAATCGCCGAAGGGATTTCTCCCAGCGGGCACCAAGAGAACAACTGCCTTGTAAGGAGTTTCTTATGCGAAGAACGATGGGTCTTTCGTCGGTCCTTTCCACGATGTTGGTACTCGGCTTGGTGGCGTGCAGCAACGACGGCAGTGGGCTCCCTCAGAAACACGATGGTGGCCCGGATACCAAGACCACCGGCGGCGGCTCGACCGGGAAGGGTGGAGCGGTGGGCTCCGGCGGCAGCGGCGGAACCGCGGTCGGGAGTGGCGGCGTGAAGGGCAGCGGCGGAGCGGTCGCCACCGGCGGCCGCGCGGCGGGCGGTGCGATGGGCTTCGGCGGCTCGACTGGCGCTGGCTTCGCGCCCGACCGCGATGCCGGTGGGTTCACGTTGCCCGACGGATTGTCCCTGCCCGACCTCAACATCCAGCTCCCCGACGGACTCTCACTGCCGGACCTTGCCGGATTCAATCCCGACGCATTCACGCTGCCCGACTTGGCGGGCCTCCTCGGCGAGGCGGGCGGCGGTTTCTCGGCCTGCGCGCCCTCGATCGACACGGGTGTGAGCTGCCGGACCGGCACGGACATCATGTGCACCCCGCAAGGCGGCACCCTCTGCGTTTGCGGCTTCGGCGGCACGTGGACGTGTTTCTAGGTTGATGATCCCGGTCTTCTTTGGACTGCTCGCTGCTGCCAACAAGGCAAGGAAACACCATGAGGATGCTGGTTTTCTAGTCTACGTGATCGGCATCGGTCCGTCGGTTGGCAATCTGAACAACCTCGCAGCCGCCAGTGGCACTGGCCAATACTACCCAGCCACCTCGCCGCAGGATCTGGCGAATGCACTCACCGCGATCAGCACCATAGTCGCATCCTGCTCCTTCGCGCTCGCGACCACGCCGCCGGACCAAAACAACGTCGCGGTCTATCTCGACAAGGGCCTACTCCAGCAGGACCCGAGCAACGGCTGGAGCTTCGGCGGAAACACCAGACGATCATGCTCAACGGCGACGCTTGCGAGAGGATCAAGTCGGGCCGGGCCACCACCGTGCCGGTGCTCTTCGGCTGTCCAGGTGTCGCGGCGCCGCAGGTCATCCCGTAGCGCGCCCCAGCCCGCATGATTCACAAGGAGCGGAACACCGACGGACATGCGTGCGTAGATTCTTCCTCCGTAGGTTCTTCGTTCTTCTCGAAGAAGCTACGGTGAGCAGTCGTTTACCCAGCATCTACGCCGCCAATCGGAACGGGTCTGGGGTCAACTGGACGAGGAGGCGTCGCGGTTGCGCAGGTGGAAAGCAGGCGACCGAGCCGCGAGCGGCTGAACACCTCGCTTTTCCTGTGACGCCGCTCCTAGGGGGCCGCTTGCACACGGGGGAGAAGGGGGATAAAATGACATTCCGCGCTGGAGGAATGCTTGTCATGTTGAACCGCATCAAGAAGTGGATAGGGATTACTAGCGCAGCTCTCACCGGCGTGGTTCTCGTGCTCGTGTCCACGGGTGTCGCCGACCCTGGGAGCGCTCCTGCCGATGCATGCCAAGCCGCCTGCGAGAACTACTTGGCGAAATGCAATTCGGGCTCGAGCTCCAGTAGCTCCAGTGGCTCCAGTGGCTCCAGTAGCTCCAGTAGCTCCAGTGGAAGCGCCCTCACTGCTTGCGTGGACTCTTGCCGCGGAACTTCGTCGTCGTCCTCGTCGTCATCCTCTTCGTCTGCTCCGTTGTCTTCTTCTTCCTCCAGCAGCAGTGGGTTTAGTGACGCTTACCTGCTCTGCATCGCCAACGCGCCGACCTGCGCGGCCATGTATCTGTGCGGCACCGGCTCGGGGAGCAGCGGTTCGGGGAGCAGCGGTTCGGGCGACGTCGGGATGGATGGTTTGCCCGTGGGGGCCTCCCCCGAGGTAGGCGCCGGGATCGGCGGAGCGGGTGGGGCTTCGGTGGTGGTGCCCGGGACGGGAGGTGCTGGCGGTGCCAGTGTCACCGCGCCCGTTGCAGCAAGCGGGGGAATCGGTGGGCTGGCCGCGGTTGGCACTGGCGGCGTGACCATCCTGGCGTCTGACCCGGCGGTTGGCGTGGGAACGGGTGGGACGATCGGGGCTTTCTCGTCCGCGCCAACCAGCACCGGTCCCGGCACTGGGACGCCGACCGCGGGGTTGAGCAAGAGCGGTGGTTGCCAGCTCGGCCATGGCGGAAGCGGCTCTGGGCTCGGGATCCTTCTCGGCCTTGCCTACCTGCTAGTCCGTCGACGGCGCACAGGCTGACCAACTGGGCGGACTGCCCCGCGCGGCAAACAGCAGGAAGAAGATCGGGACCGCAGCCAGGAGGGCGATGAAGTGCACGAGCTCGCCCGCCATGCGATAGGGCGTGTAGAACTGGCTCTGGGTGGCCAGAAAGCCGATGAGAAGAACGCCGATGTGGAGAAGGAAGGGCGCGGTGATGCTGGCGAGAATGCGCGGCCAAGCCTTCATCCGCTGCAGCGGTAGGAGCAGCAACACCATGGGCAGGATGAAGCGGGCCGAGACCTGCAATGCGCCCTGTCCTAGCCCGTGGATGGGATTGCCGTAGAACCCCACGGTGACTTCGATGTCCGAGAAGGAGAACGAACCATCGCGAAATCGATGGATCGTCAGCCAGGCGAAGTAGGCGCCGAGGGCGGCAAGCACTGGAGCCATGCTCGACTCGCCGTCCCGCTCGGCGGGGCTGGACGCGGACTGCCCGGAGCGGTCCGGAGCGAGGACGAAGGCCCAGTACGTCCCGAGGAGCACGAAGCACAGCAAGGCGTAGGAAGCGCTTCCGAACAGACTGGTGAGCGCGTAGGTGGCGGCCCCGAGTTGGTACTGGGCCACGGGAGAGCGGAGGTTCACCGCCGAAAGCAGCATCGCGAACAGGGCAAGCCAGACCAAGAGGTTCGAGTGCTCGGTCGTGTGGTGGCCGAGCAGCAGGGGCGGCAACGTCATCGACACGGAAAGCAACGAGAGCGCCCGGGTCGTGTATGCGAGACGGGCCGGTGGTTTCTTGCCGATGAGCACTTGCTGGTACACCAGCGCAGGTGCGAGCAGCCACGGCAGACGATTCAAAGTCCACCCGAGCACTCCGCGTTGCTGGTCGACCAGCGGCGCGATGACGGCGAAGCACGACTCCAGGCAGACCCAGGCCAGGGTGGCGAGGCAGAGGAACCATTCCGATTCCAGCAAGGCCATC
>JADGRD010000261.1 GCA_017881285.1 Pseudomonadota bacterium
AGTGGCCCGCCGTCTGCAGCTTTGGTTGCTTGTGTTCGCCATAGAGCTCGGCTCGGAGCTACCCTCGGTACGGGATCGCGGGACCGAAAACTACCCTCGGTATGGGATCGAGTCCATACTTGGCATCCTCCGCCCGCGGCGACCTCCTCTCCCCTTCGTCGTCGCCTTGCTGGTCGGAATTTTGCGCCGTCGGTGGTGAGCGATGGGCTCGCAGCGAAAGCTCCCGCACGCGCCGGTGGACCGTTTCACGCTGTGAATTGATCAGCCTGACCACGGCGGGCGTCGCCCCGGCAGCGAGTGGCGCCAGCCTGGTTCTCGGCGGGCGGTTCTAGCCCTTCTTGTCCGCGGGCGCTGGCGGCTGGACGGATTCGTGGCCAATGCGCGTGGGTGCGGCGTCGGTGGCAGGGGGCAGGGCTGGCGAGAAACCGTGCACCGTCGGCGCGGCGGA
This sequence comes from Pseudomonadota bacterium, assembly GCA_017881285.1. Classification (GTDB taxonomy): domain Bacteria; phylum Myxococcota_A; class Polyangia; order Fen-1088; family Fen-1088; genus Fen-1118. Next base: position 449 of record JADGRD010000261.1, read on the forward strand.
GATATTGAGCGGCCCGGGCCGGGGTCCGACGAAGGCGGTCACCGGTCCGGCCGGCGAAGCAGGCGGCGCCGCCTCTGTGGCCGGCGAAGGCGGAGGCTCGGCTGTGGTTATCGGATCCACCGCGCGAAGATCGACGGGGGTGGGGTCTAGGTGATCAATGAACGCATGGGCTTCGAGAAGATCCGGAGACAGCACGATGCCAAATTGCAGGATGGACGGCGGTCTGGCGTCGCCAGCGGGGAGCGGGGGCTGCGGTTCCGGGGGCAAGGAAATGTCCAGGTTCAGCAGGGACGTTGGGCCGGCCACCGGCTCCGGGCCAGGGGCCAGCGGTTCCACAACCAATGCTGGCCCAGGGTTGAGGGCAGGGATCGGAATGGCCGCTCTGGCCGGCGGGGTTTCCGGCTTCTCCTCTGGCTTGGGCCGAAGCTGGCCGCGGGGCTCCGCGCCCGGCAGTAATAGCTCTTGGTACTCCTCGCTGCGCCCCCAGTCCAGGACCTCGCCGTGCACGTGGAGCAGGATTCCCAGCATCCCGGCCGCGACGAAGGGTGCGTAGAGGTCGGCGGTGAAGGTGATCCATCGGCCGACGAAGGGGACGGGAGCGCGGGCGAAGGCCGCAGCCAGGAGCGCCGAGACACCGGCTCCCAGCAGCAAGACAAGCGCGATGGCGACTACGGCCACGAAGTAGTCCTTGCCCATGCGGTAGATGGCGTGGCCGATGAAAATGGGGTTCAAGATGTGGCCGAAGCCCAGATCGGTGGCGGCCGCAAGGAGGGCCATGGGCGCGTAGAGGGCGCCCAACCCGCCGAGGAGCCACACCGCGGGATCCCTGTGACTCGGGTAGGTGAGGAGTCCCACGAGCCCGTTGTCCGCGGCCAGGTAGACGTAGATCACCGCCGGGATCCAGAGGATCGCGGTCGAGAGGATGCCCTTGACGGCCGGCGCGATGAGGTCGGAGTGGATATCTGTGAAGCCAAACACCCCCATTCTGCGCGCCCCGCTCGCCATGCTGCGGATGATGAAGAAGACAATGGCCCAGTAGAGCCCCTGGCGCAGGATGAACGCGCCTGCCCCCCCGAGCGAGCGCGCTCCCGCGTAGGAAGTCAGGGCGCGTACGAAGCCGACGAAGAGCAGGGCGATGATGCCGGCGCTACCGAGTGGAAAACTGAAGGCGCGCCACAACCGCCGCCCGAAAGGCTGAGCTGCCCGGCGGTGCACGGTGATGGCAGCGGCGGTGCGGCCGCAGAAGCAGCACACGGGGACCTGCGTACCTTTGGGTCCCCCCGGCGGCTTCGTCACGCAGTCAGGACAGAGATCCGCGCGGCAGGACGCGCAGTTCCATCCGGCCCGTTCTTTGGGATGGCGGCGGCATGCGCGCATGGCAATCATTATCCGACAGATCTAGATTCGCCGCGACCACCATGACAGACACCGCACCCGAACCGTCGACCTACGTGCACGGCTACTCGGCCATCGAGGCGACACGGCTTGGCGATCAGGCCGACACCTTGGCGGAGTTGCTCCATCACGACACCTGCTACCCGGCCGGCGCGCGCGTCCTGGAGATCGGGTGCGGCGTAGGAGCGCAAACGCGCCACCTGCTGCCCCACAGCCCGGGCGCGCGTTTCACCTGTGTGGATCGCGAACGTTCGTCGCTGGCCGCCGCGCGCGCCGCGCTTGCCGACACTCCAGGCGCCGGCGGCCTGGTCGACTTCGTGCAAGCGGATCTCTTTGCCCTGCCTTTTCCGGCCGGAAGTTTCGATCACGCCTTCGTGTGCTTCGTGCTGGAGCACCTGGATCGGCCCCGGGAGGCCCTGCGCGCCCTGCGACGGGTTCTGCGCCCCGGCGCGAGCGTGACGGTCATCGAGGGCGATCACGGCTCGACCTTCTTTCACCCCGACAGCCCCAAGGCCAGGCGCACCATCGATTGCCTGGTCGAGGCGCAGGCGCGTGGCGGGGGCGACGCCAACATCGGCCGGCGGCTTTTTCCCTTGCTCGCGGAGGCCGGCCTGCGCGACATCGCCGTGTCCCCTCGCTTTGTCTATGCGGACGGCAGCCGGCAGCGCTGGGTCGATGGCTTCACCCGTAGGACCTTCATCGCGATGGTCGAGGGTGCGCGTGAGCAATCCCTGCGCCTCGGCCTCATCCGCGAGGACGAATGGTCCGAGGGCATCGCCGATCTCAAGCGCGCCGCGCTCGACGACGGCACTTTCTGCTACACCTTCTTCAAGGCCACGGCGTTCGTCTAGGCGTTGACGAAGGTCGTGACGGCCCGGCGCTTGCGCTCGCGCAGCGAACATTCACGTAGGGTTTCGGACAGGGCCTCGAGGTTCGGGATACCGCGGAGGATCACGGACTCGAAGCTGGGATCGCTGGAACGCAGGTGCAGGACGGCGTGCCCGAGCATGCGCATGCCCAGGGGTTTGTGCAGGTTGAAGTGGTCGATGCGGAAGAGCTCGACGTTCTGCTTGCTCTTGGATAGCAGGCCACGTTCGATCCGGATCCGTTGCGTGGTGATGTGATAGGTGGTCGAGACGCTGCGCATCCAAAACACCAGCCAGGCGATGCCGGCGGTGAGCACGATCCACGCGATCTGCCCGACGCTGACGATGACCGGCGCTCGGCCGACGAAGAGATCCTTCTCGATCTCGGCCTCGGCCTCGGACCGCGCCTTGGCGAAGGCGATGAGATCCTCGCCGCAGTAGCGACACTTGACCGCCGCGGCCTTGATGGTTTCGGCGCAGGCCGGACAGGCCTTGGTGTCACTTTCCGCGGGTTGGCTTGCTGGTTTGCTGTCGTTGGCCATGGGGTGATCCTGCGGCAATCCTACTCGCGAACGCGCCGGCACAGAAGGGCTCCCGGCGGTCGCGCGTTGACAACACCGCCGCCATGCTACCTCAGACCCTCGCGCTCGATGACGCCGACTTGGCCGCGAGCTCGGGAAACGCTGCCGTGTATGCGCGCAACTGCGAACGCAGGCCGGGGATCATCAGCCGATCGCGACTGGCGAAGCGAACGTGGTCGCGGAAGAGGCGCAGCGACCCACGCGACTTTTCCACGTCGCGCGGGTCGCGTTGGGCCAGGTGTCCGCCGCAAAAACTCGGTACCGAGTCGAACTTCACCCGACGGGGCGGCCTGGTCCAGCCGTAGGGCGAAGCATGATCTCGGCGCGCTGGGGGTGTGAGGATGATCCCTGGCCTCCTCACGGAGCAGAGTACCTCTCCATGGACCGCTCCGGCCTCCCGTGCCAGTATCTCTGCCAACAAACCCCATGGGCAAGCCAGTGGCGCCTTTCATCGGATCGCGACGCCAACCACATGCGCGAACCGCACGTGAGCGAAAGGTTGCCAGCAGGACTGCACCTAGCGCATATTTTCGGGGAATGAGGAACCCATGAAGCTCCTAACTCTTCTTCTCGCGGCGACATTGGCCGTGGGGTGCGTGAACCTCGATAAGCCCGCGAGCGTCCAGAAGTGTGCTGCCGCGCACAACTGCTCGGACCCCACGCAGCAGGCGGGGCCGGACGCCGGCGAGGACACGGGACAGCCCGGCCCGGACCTGTCGTACGGGGACAAGCCGACCGCCAAAGAGGACTTGGGCTCGGATGTTTCCATCCCCGATGCGCCTGCCGACCAGGCGGACCAAGGCCCTGACAAGAAGGACGTCAATGGGACGGATGGCACGGAAGCTGGCATTTCGGCCGATGCCGACAGTGGCCTGCCGCCCGCCGATTCTGGGCTCGACCTGGGCCCTGACCTGAATCGGCAAGACGGAGGGCCCGATCTTGGGCCTGATCTAGGGCCTGATTTGGGGCCGGATCTAGGGCCCGACTTGCGGCCTGACCTGGGGCCCGACCTCGGGCCCGACCTGCGGCCCGACCTGGGGCCCGACCTGGGGCCTGACGCTCCGCCGGACACCGGCACGTTGCTCTCGGGCCTTCGGGTCTACTACAAGTGCGAAAGCGCTACCGGCACGACGCTGCAGGACTCCTCCGGCAATGGCAACAATGGGACGCTGGCCGGGACCTCCGGTTACACTTTCCCAGCGGGCAAGGTGGGAAACGCGCTGGCTCTGGCCAAGGCTGGCCAGGGCTACGTTTCCATGCCGGCGGCAGTGTTCGCGAACGCGACGGACATCACCATCGCCGCCTGGGTCAATGTCACCACCTCGCAGAGTTGGCAGCGGGTTTTCGACGTGGGTATCAACGCCAAGCTGGCGAACAACACCGCGACCGGCACGCAGTACATGAACCTCGTGCCGAAGAACGCCGGCACGAATCTCGCCTTCGCCATCAGCAAGGATGGGTATAACAACGAGCAGGTGGTCACCGCTACCGCTCTCGCGATCGCCACCTGGAAGCACGTGGCGGTGGTCTTGAGCTCCGGACAGGGCACCCTTTACGTAGACGGCGCCGCCGCAGGTAGCAGCGCGATTTCGCTTCGGCCCGTTGACCTGGGCACCATCGACTACGCCTATTTGGGGAAGTCGCAATTCAGCGCGGATCCGTATTTCGATGGGCAGATCGACGAGTTTCGCGTCTACGGCCGCGCGTTGAGCGCCGCCGAAATCAAGGCACTCTATCAATTCACGGGGCCGTAGCCTGGCCCCGGGCAGAGCACGGCAAGCAGCGGTGCTGAAGTGGGACGAAATCAAGCAGCTTGGCAATACGATCGCCGCGCTCATCAGGCTCGCTGACCTGCGGTTTTCGACGATCGGCTCCATCCCAACCCAGGGAGGGGAGCAGTAGCTACGGCTGCCACCACCACAATCAGCATCGATTCGACAATTGCCATTTTCGACCGTGATGTGAGAAAGGTAGACCAATGCCCGGGTGGCGAAAGTGCGCGGCTGTCGAGCGAGTGGCGCTCGTCGGGACTGCGATTCTCGCGCTCGGCCGCGTCGCCACAGCCGAGCCCGAGAGCGTGCGCATCGACTACATGGCGCCGGCCGGCTGCCCCGACGCGACCGTCTTCTTGCGCGCGCTGCGGGAGCGCACGACCCATTGGCGCAACGCAGCACCGGACGAGCAAGCACGGAGGTTCCTCGTGCGTGTTGCGCCGATGGGTCGCTCATTCTCGGGCCGCCTCGAGATTCGAAGCCCTGACGGCAACACTGCGGTTCGCCGCGTGGATGGGACCAGCTGCGACGAGGTCGCAAGCGCTCTCACGCTGATGACCGCGCTGGCAATCGATCCCAAGGCTTTGACGGGCGGCCCGAAGGCGGCCTTGGAGAGCCCCGCCGAGCCCCCGGCAGAACTAGCTGCCGAGTCCGATCGACAGCCTCTTTCCCCTTTGGAAGTGGCTGTCGCTGCTCGGCCTCCGTCCGCCTCGCAGAGTGCTGCCCAACCTTGGCGATGGTCCGCGGGGCTGCTGGGAAACATGACGTTTGGGGTGGCGCCGACCTTGGGCTACG
>JADGRD010000262.1 GCA_017881285.1 Pseudomonadota bacterium
CCGATGTCGCGAAAAGTCATCTCAAGAACGCTACCTCAGAGAGCCGGAAGTGGAAACCGAGCGCGAATACTGGTTGGGGAATGGGTTGGCGCACTTGGCCCGACTCTTGCCTCGCAAACAACTCAGGGTGCCGCGAGTGCCGACCACGAGCTGTCTCTCTCTTGTGCTGAGATCCGCGATCCCCAGGTTGGCACTTGCGGCGCCCATTTAGATGGGAACCCTGAAAGGGTTCCCAAACCCTCCCGCGATGGTCCGCAGGCCAACAGGCCGTGAGCAAAGCTCGCCGGCTCCCCACGCGGCTAGTCCTCATGCTAAGCGACTAGACTTCGTTGCGGCGGACCGAAACCGCCAGCCGCGCGACGCTCTTGAGGACGTGCGGCACGCGCTTGAGCAGATTGATCGACGGCGGCCGCTTCTCGTGTACGGCGAAGGGGATCTCGACCACCTTCTTCTTCTCGCGGTGGGCGCGAATCACGAATTCACTGGCGAACACGTCGCGGTCGAGCATGCAGCGCCTGGCGGTTTCCAGCAGGACCTCGCGCTTGAACGCCTTGAGGCCGTGCGTGTCGGTGCCGCGATAATGGCAGACCGCGCGGAGCAGGCCGTTGTAGACCTGCGTGCCCAGCCGGCGCACCATGGGGCGCTGGTCGTTCGAGCCGACCATGGCCTTCGAGCCTACGACGAAGTCGGTGTCGGTGCGTTCGAGCAGGGCGAGCGCCCGCGCGTAGAACTCGGTGTCGCACAGGTCGATCTCGTCGCAGATGACGATCTTGCCGCGCGCCGCGAGGATGCCCGTCTTCATGGCCAGCCCGTAGTTGGGCTCGCCGACCGAAAGCAGGCGGACGACCGGGTACTCGGCCTCCAGTTCCTTGCCGATCTCGACGGTGCGGTCGCGCGAGCCGTTCTCGCACAAGAGCAATTCGTAGGAAAAGCCGAAGGGCCGCAGCTTCTCGCGCAGCTCGAGCACGGAGCCGCGCAGGATGCCCTCCTCGTTGTAGATGGGGATGACGATGGAAACGTCAGGCGGCGGGTTGGTGGCTTCTCGGGTCATCGATACTCTCCTGAGCTCTTGGCGGCCATCGTCGCATCAACGGTCGCGGCGACCTCGCGCCCGGCGAGCAGCGCGTCCTCCATGGCATTGTACGTCCACGCGCCGTAGCGGCCGCGCGGAAAGATCGCGTGCGCTTCCAGGAATGCGAAGATCTCGCGGGTCGCGGCGTAGTAATTCTCGTCGAACACCACGTAGGCGTAGTCGATCTCGCGGGCGTCGGCGAAGAGCACGTCGGCGGGCGAGACGATGGCCCCCATCTCGGACAGGCCCTGCGCCGAGGCGCGTACCGTGGCTTCGGTCACCGGGCCACGGTCAGCCAGCTCGACGTAGAACGAGCCGCCGCCCGGCGGGGCCATGCTCGCCGTGGCATTGCTGTAGATGCCGACGCGGTAGAAAGGGAAGCGCTGCTCGGGCACGTACACCCAGTGCCAGTCCGCGAGCGGCCGGGTGCGCGTGGCGAGGTCCAGGTAGCGCAGGGTCGTGCAGCGCAGTTGGCTGGCACGCGTTTCGATCTCCTCGGGCAGCCCGGGCATGCGCTTGAGCAATTCGGGCAGCGGCAGCGTCGCGACCACCGCGGCAAAGGGCATGCGTTCGCCGCCGACCATCACCTCACGGCGCTGGTAGTCGAGCTGGTCGAGGCTCGACCGCGTGTGCACCTGCGCCGGGTCGAGGCGGCCGGCCAGGGCCCGCGCGACGGTCTGGATGCCGCCGCGTTTGGGATACGCGAAGGTGGCGTTGTAGCCCAGCGTTCCCGCGTTGGCGCCGACGGCGCCTGCCACCACCTGTTCGAGGTTGGGCAGGGGCACGAAGCGCGAACACCAGGCGGCCGTGATCTCCCGCGGCGACACGCCCCACAGGCGCTCGTTGTACGGGATCATGAAGTGCTTGGAGATGCCTTTGCCAAAGTGGCGCAGGCAGTATTCCTCGAAGTTCTTGGGCTCGGACGCGTCCGGCTGGAGCTTCGCCTCGATCACTCCGAGCAGGCACTCCTTGACCACCTCGGGCGGCAGGCCAAAGAGGTTGGCCTGGAAGGGATAGAGCGTGGTCGCGCCGTGGGAGAAAATGCGCGCCCGGCGCTCGACCTGGAGCATCTGGTCGGGCAGGATTTCGCCGACCAGCTGCTTCATCCCGGCGTCGCGCAGGTGCAGCCAGTGGCCGGTGCGATCGAAGGAATAGCCGTCGCGCTCGCGCGTGACCGCGAGCCCACCCAGGTGGTCTTCCCGCTCGAAGAGCACCCACGGCCGCCGCAAATGGATGGCGGCGGAGATCCCGGTAAGACCCCCGCCCAGGATGACGACCTTTGGCGCTGCGCTGCTCACGTCACGGCTCGAACCCGTCTGCCTATCATGCGGGGCGCGCGAACGCCAAGCCCCGTGAGCCTTTACATTGCTTAACAATCCCAAGGTTGCATCCGCGCATTTTCAGGACTAGACCAATGCGCAAATGTTGTCGCCTCTCCGTCGCGGGCTCGCTTCTGCGGCCATGATGTTCTCCATGCCCGCGCTGGGGCTGCTCGCGGCGCTTTCCGGCTGCTCCAAGGCCCAGTCGGGCGGCGGGGCGAAGGGACGCCCGGCTCCGTCCGTCGTGGTCACCAAGGTGGTCGCACGCGATGTGCCGATCGAGGTCGTGGCCCCCGTGGATCTGCGTCCGCTCGAACAGGCCGACGTCGGCTCGAAGGTGCTGGGCTACGTGGACGCCATCTTCGTCGAGCGCGGGGATCGGGTGAAGAAGGGCCAGATCGTCGCGCTGGTACGGCCGAGCGACCTGCCCGACCAGCTTGCCGCCGCCCGCAGCAGCATCGGGCAGATCAAGGCCCAGGCCGCGCTGGCCCGCACCAACTACGAGCGCGCCGCCAAGCTCGCCCCCTCGGGCGTGGTCAGCCAGCAGGAGCTGCAGTCGGCCTCGGCCGCCCTGGCCTCGGCCGAATCATCCGAAGCCTCCATGCAGGCCCAAATTTCCGGTTTGGCCATCCGCCTCGGCGAAACCCGGATCACCTCGCCCATCACCGGCTACGTGTCGGCGCGGCGCCTGGATCCGGGCGCCCTGGTCGGCCCGCCCGGCGGCGGCGCCATCATCACGGTCGTGCGCATGGACCGGCTGCGCGTCTTTCTGACCCTCAACGAAACCGACGCCATGGGCGTCGCGGTTGGCATGGACGCGCACGTCGAGCTCGACGCGCTTCCCGGTCGCAGCTTCACCGGCAAGGTCGTGCGCGTGGCGCCGTCCTTCGACCCGCTCACGCGTACCCTCGAAGCCGAAGTACAGCTCCCCAACGATTCCGGCGAATTGCGCCCCGGAATGTACGGCCATGGCGCGATCCGGCGGGAAACCCACCCGAACACCGCAGTCCTGCCGGTCAACGCGGTCCAGATCTCATCGAGGCAGAAATACGTGTTCGTCTTGCACGACACCAAGGTCGAGCGCCGGGCCATCACGACGGGAGCCGAGGTCGAGGACGGGACCCTCCTCGAGGTTCGTTCTGGCATCACGCCCGGCGAGGAGGTCGTCATCGCCGGCGCCGACAGCCTGGCCGACGGGGCAACGGTCCGGGCGACGCGCGACGTGGACCCCTACACCGGCGCTTCCACGGTCGCGGGCACGCGGCCCACCGGACCATCTCCCAAGCAGAACTAGCCGAGGACGGCCGGCACCATGTGGCTCACACGACTCGCGCTGAAGAATCCGGTCTTGATCCTGATGATGTCGCTCATGCTCGTCGTGCTGGGCGTGGTGTCGCTGAACCGGCTTTCCGTCGATCTGTTTCCTGACATCACCATCCCGGTCATCCGCATCGCGACCTTCTATACCGGCGCCGGCCCGGCCGACATCGAGAAGTCGATCACCCAGCCCATCGAACGCGCGGTGAGCGCCTCGCCGGGCGTGGATCGGATCGAAAGCTCGTCCAAGCAAGGCGTCTCGCTCATCAGCGTGTGGTTCAACTACGGTACCAACCTCGACAACGCCCAGTTCGAGGTTTCCCAGCGCATCTCCCAGATCTTGAACACCCTGCCTCCGGGCATCCAGCAGCCTTTCATCCTCAAGTTCGACATCACCAACATCCCGATCCTCTCGGTGACCGTTACCAGCGACTCGCTCGACGAGAAGCAGCTCTACGACCTGGCCTACAACACCATCGAGCCCCAGATCGAGCGCATTTCCGGCGTGGCCAGCGCCTCGGTGGGCGGCGGCAAGATTCGCGAGATCGAGGTCATGGCCAACCGGACGGCGCTGCGTGCGCGCGGCATTGGCATTCTCGATCTCGCCAACTCCGTGCGCGCCTCCAACTTGCTGCTGCCGAGCGGCAGCCTGCGCGCCGGCGATCACGACTACAACGTGTTCACCAACACCCAGGTGCCCGACGTGCGCCCCTTGCGCAACGTGGTGGTGCGTTCGACGGCGGCCGCGCCCGGCCAGGCGCAAGGCGTGGTTCGCGTCGGTGACGTGGCCACGGTCGAGGATCTCGCCGCGGATCAGACCGAGATCGTACGGGTCAACGGCCAGCGCGGGGTCTTTCTGCGCATCCTCAAGCAGCCCGGAGCCAATACCATCGCCACCGTGGACGCGGTTCGCCAAGCCATCGCCAAGCTGCGTGGCGTGCCGGCGAACGTGCAGCTCAACACCTCCTTCGATCAATCGCTGTACATCCGGTCGGCGGTGGCGGCCTTGCAGCACGAAGCCCTGACCGGCGGCCTGCTCGCCATCCTGGTCATCCTGATCTTCCTGATGAACTTCCGCGCCACCGCCATCATCGGGGTCGCCATCCCGCTTTCCATCATCGCGACCTTCATGCTCCTCTTCTTCACGAACCAGACCCTGAACGTCTTCACCCTGGGCGGCCTGGCCTTGGGCGTCGGACGCCTGGTCGACGATTCCATCGTCGAGCTGGAGAACATCCATCGCCACCTGGCGTCCGGACAGAAGCGCAAGCAGGCCGTGCTGCTGGCTGCCCAGGAGGTGGCGATGCCGATTCTCGTGTCGACCATCACGACCATCGTGGTCTTCTTCCCCGTGCTCTTCATGCAAGGCATCGCCCGCTACCTCTTCCTGCCCCTGGCGCTGACCATCGCTTTCGCGTTGACCATGAGCTTCTGGATCTCGCGAACCGTGACGCCGCTGCTCTGCTACTACTGGCTCAAGGAAGGCCGCCCCGAGCACAAGCCGAACCGCGTGGCCGCGACCGTCACCGGCGCCTTCGACCGGCTGGACGCGGCCTACGCCCGCGCCTTGCGCTGGGTACTCGCGCACCGGCTGGTCACCATCGCGGCCATCGCCGCGTTCTTCGTCGGTAGCTTGCAGCTCAAGCGTCTGATCGGCAGCGAATTCTTCCCCGAAACCGATGAGTCGCAGTTCAGCATCACCTACAAGACCCCCATCGGGACGCGGGTGGAGCGGACCGAGCAAGTCACGCAGCAGCTCGAGAAGATCGTGCAATAGCAGCTGGCGCCCGTCCGCAGCGGCAACAAGGAGACGCCGATCTACACCACCGTCCTCTCGGACACCGGTTTGCCCGCCGGCCGCACCGCCATCTTCAGCTCCAACACCGGCACGCATTCGGCCAGCCTGCAGGTGAATCTGCGGGCCCGAGTCGACCGCCCCATCTCGGACGTGGCCGCGGCCGAGAAGGTTCGCGCCGCGCTCAAGGACGCGGTGCCGGGAACGCAGATCTTCTTCTTCATCGGCGGCATCGTGAAGCGCATCCAGAACATCGGGGCGACCGCGCCCATCGACGTAGAGATTCTGGGCTACGACTTCGAGGCCGGGTCGAAGTATGGCAACGAGCTCATGGCCAAGATGCGCCTGCTGAC
>JADGRD010000263.1 GCA_017881285.1 Pseudomonadota bacterium
CCCGCACTGACGGGGATCTTTCTGCCAACGCCAACGACGGCCACATACACGGTCGTGCAAGGCGACACCCTGAGCAGCATCGCTCAACGCAACGGCATCCCGCTGGAAGCCCTGCTGGCAGCCAATCCGGGCCTGGCCTTGGTCTTCGTGTCCGGTGCGGGTACGGACAGCACAGGGCAGGAACGCACGATGTGGGCGAGGGTCAAGGGTCGCACCGAGAACGCTCTTCTGGCCATGCCCTTCAGCCACGCGGTGATGATCCGCCTGGGCGGTCTGGTGCCACCCCGCGGGTTCCGCTCCAAAACGCGCTGGATGCGTTGGCTTTACCTATTCATGCGACCGCTGTTTCCACTTCTGCGCTGGCTACTGCCAAGCCTCATCATCACGCCTGAGCGCTTAACCCGCGCCATGCTCAGGGCCCTGCGCGGCCAAGCCGGCAAACCCCGGCTGGAGCCGCGCGATTTGAATGCGCTGGGGGACCATTCCTGGATCCTTCGGGGCTCCAAGTCGCCGTGATAGGGTGTTGAGGACTAGCCCTTGAGGGCCTCCGACCATGAACAAGTCCGTCTGGACACCGCCAAAGATCACTCTCGTCCTGCTGCCCACAGTGCTCTTGACCCTGCTCGTGATCAGCCTCGTCCAGCGCGGTTCCACCGAGCTGCTTTTCGTCCACACCGCCTACTACTTCCTGATGGCCACGGTGCTGAGCTGGGCCGGCACCTACCTTTATGCCGCGCGCGAGCTGCGCTGGACGACGGTCGTCACGTGGGTGAAGGAGAACTGGCCGGGCCTCGTGATTGCGCTCGCCGTGACGATCGTCGCGTGGCTCGCCATCCATCCCGCTTTGCGCATGCTTTCCGACGAAGCGGGCCTGGTCGGAACGTCGAAGAATCTCTGGGCTACCAGGACCGCCACCTTCACGGTTTCCGGCAAGTATTACTACGACAGCTACTGGGACATCGGGGTGGCGGTCGACCAACGGCCCTCGCTGTTCCCGTTCCTGGTCAGCCTGGTCCACGTCCTTCTCGGCTATTCTTACAAGAACGTCTTCCTGTTCAATCTGATGGTGCTGCCGGCATTCGTGCTGGTGTCCTACCGACTGGCCAAGACCATCGGAGGTGAGACCTTCGCCGTCATCGCGGCCCTGCTCGTGGTGGCCCATCCCATCACTCTGCTCTCGGCTCGCTCGGGCGGGTTCGATTTCTTTGCCGCCTTCTTCGCCCTGCTGGTCATCAAGAGTCTGCTCGACCAAAGTCGCGAGCCCTCGCCCCAGAGGCTGGCCGTCCTGTGGATGAATCTGTGCATGTTCGCCGAGATCCGCTACGAGACCGGCTTGTTCATTCCGCCGGTGGTAGCGCTGCTGCTCATCTTCCGGATGGTCACCTGGAGCGCCCTACGGCCCTTTGCTTTCATCTACGTTCTTACGCCGGTGTTTCTCATGCCCCGCATCTGGCAAGCGGTGTTCCGCGGCAGCGTACCGGAACAGGATCCCGGGGCCATCGTCTTCAGTTTCCAGAACTTTTTCAACAACGCGCGCGACTACTTCAAGCCCATCCTGTCCCCCTTCGCTTCCCAGCCCGCTCACGCGGCCATCGTGATCGCCCTTGGCGTCGCCGGGTGCATTCTCTGGCTACGCTGGCTCCAACGCCACCTGCTCGCGCGCGACTTCAAAACACCCCATCTGAAATTCGCCGTCCTGGTCAGCGGCTGGATGCTTGTGCAGATGATTCTCGTCTTCACCTACGTATGGGGGCGCGCCCAGCATCCAGCGGCCGCGCGACTGGTCCTCGCCATCGACACCTTCTTCGCGTTCCCTGCCGCTTGGATCTTGACCATTGGGCTCAAGCGCTGGAGGCCCTTGGTCGCCATCCTGCTAGCTGCGGCGGTCGTCGCCTTCTACCTGCCGGTCGCCTCCCAGCATCGCATGCTGAACAAGCTGACCCAGACCAGGGAGGCTGCCACCACCTGGCGTTTCTTCGAGAGCCTGCACGAAAAACGCATCATCATCGTCGCCGATCGTCCCGGCCTCTACACCATCATGGAGTATGGCGCGATGGACTTCGAGACCGCGAGGCATGACCCGGTCATCTTCGATGCCCTCGCCCGCGGCCTGTTCTACGATATCTACCTGGTGCAGCAGATCGACCTGACCACGAACGAACCGTTTCCCGCGTATGACATCTGGCCCACGCGCAGCCGGCAGACCATGCTGCAATTCCAGAACGATGCGAACGTAATGGTTCGCATCTCACGCCTCGCTCATTGAATATGGCGCCCACCTACAGCGTGTCGGACCTGGTCGCCGTGTCCCTGACGGCGGCCGTGGTTGCGGTCTGGGCGGAAGCCGCGGGAGGGTCGTTTTCGCCGCTCGCGCTCGTCGCGTGCGAGGCGACTTTCCTCGCGTTCTACCTGGTCGGCTCCCTCTTCGCCGGCTGGCGATCTTTGGCAGCGGGCGTCCTCTTCGATCTTCCGCTGCGCTTGCTCGTGGGATACGCCGCCGTCAATACTGCGCTGTTCGTGCTCGCCTGGCTTTCCCCGCTCGGCATCGTTGCCAACTTTGGCATCTTGCTCGCGGTCGCGGCCTCATTGTTCGTCGCCACGAGACCGGTGCGGAGGCAGTCAGACGATTCAGTCGGTCTCTTGGTCCTCGGCGTGTCTTTGGCCGCTGCCACGCTGTGGTGCCAAGACTCGCTCCGCCCCATTTCGGTGGAAGGCAACGCTGTCGTCTTCAAGCCATGGCTCGATGGCTTCTATCACGCGGTTCACCTTCGAATCTTCGGCGCCAGCCACGGGGCGGCGTCGATCGAGGACTTCCGGCTGGCGGGCGTGCCTGCCCGTCTCTACCACTATGGGGTCTACCTAACCCCAGCCCTCATCAGGCAGGCATCGGGAATCCACTCGTACACCGCCTTCGCCGGGATTCTGGCGCCCATGGGGGTCTTCTTCGCGGGGCTCGGGGCCTACGCTCTCATCGGATCCTTCTGGGGCACCTGGCCAGGATTGGCCGCCTGCGCGGCGCTGCTGCTCTTGCCCGATGGGGCGCAACAGGGGATGCGGAATACTTTCATGTCGTATCACTGGCTTACCCAGATCTCGCCCAGTGCAACCTACGGTCTGGCCCTGCTGGCCGTTGCCTGGCTCTTCGTCATGCGCGGGTGCACCCAAGGCAATCGGTTGCAGATGCTCGCAGGCTGGCTGCTGGCGGGAATCCTCGCTTTCTACAAGTTGCACTTCTTCATCGCGAGTGCGCTCTTGCTCTGGCTCGTGCCGCCGGTGTTCTTCCGCACTCAGCTCGGGCTTGCCAAGCGAGGGCTGTGGGCCCTCTCCGCCGTCGTGGTCTATGTCGTGACCATCATCGCCGTGCGGAAGGCGCCTGGCGTTCCTCTCATCCGTTTCGATGGTTCGTGCGTCGGCGAGATCCTCACCCTGGTCAAGAGTTTTGCACCGCCGGGGGCCTTGCGCGACCTCCTGGCTGAGCGCATCGGCAGGGAAAACACCTGGCTTGCGAACCTGCTCTTTGGGGTCCCCTTCATTCTGTTCGCAGCCCTCGGGCTCGTCGTGCCGCTGTTGGTGACTCTGGCCGTCCGCCTGCGCAGACACGCGCCTGCACTGCTCGTGCTCTTTCCCATCCTGCTCATCGCCAATTTCCTGGCGATGTTCTTTGGGCTGGCCCTCGACTTCAGCAGGAGCACCCCCGACGAGCTGTCGCACCGCCCGGTCATGGTGATGTACTATGGTGTCGTGGCGTGGGTCGGCGGGGCGGCAGGCCTGTCGCTGCTAGAGTCCCGGCGCCTCGGCCCTATCGCACGGCCAGCGATACTCTGCCTGGCTGTCCTCTTGATGGCCGTCCCGGCGTACTTCGGCTCGGGCGTCCAGCGGATGTGGGCCATGGGCAGGTTCTCGCCTGTCAGGGTTCCGATCGGCCTCTATCGAGCCGCCGAATACATGCGCGACCACGGTGTTGCGCGAGACGTTTTCCAGGATTCGCAGTTCGATCGGACGTACACCGTGGCTGCCCTGTCGGAGCGAAGAGCGTACGCCGCACGCACGATGACGCGCATGAGCTACCACAGCGATTGGATAGAACAGCGAGCGGAGGCCATCGACAAACTCATGCAACTTCGCGACCCCGCCGCCCTCGCCGCCACCGCTCGCGAGCTCGGTCTTCGTTGGTTCCTGCTCAACCCTAGCGACAAGGTCGAATGGCCGGAAGCGATCGCCAACCGGCCGGCATTCGAAATGGGTGGATACCGACTCTATCGATTCTGAGGCGCTCGTCGTTACCTGGCCTATTCGCGTGGGGAGCCGCCGAGCTTTGCTCGGCGCGAACCATCGCGGGAGGGCGTGGGAACCCTCTCAGGGTTCCCACCCTAGCGCGCGCTACTTGCCGTAGCCCGCACTGACGATGTTTGCTTGAATGGCATCCTCTGTCGCATCGGACGGATAGCCGGCGACAATCGCCCCTTCGTAGAAAGTCCCGGCGCTCGCGTTGTTGTTGCTGTAGCAGCAGTCGCCACCGGCGCCGAGAACGACGGCCCCCTGCTTCTTCATCGGGTTCTTCCCTCCCGGGAGTGCACCCTTGTACAAGCTGGTCAAGTTCCCGGTCGTCGCGTCGCCGCCCCTGAGCGCCCACTCCGTCGTGCCATTGTTTTTCTCGATGGCGGTGACGTACTTGTACGTGATGCTGGCTGTGTTGCTGTTGCCTATGACCATTCCGTCTTCCATGTCGGCCATGATCCACGGACCCGAACCAGTCCCATGGGCCCAGATCGTACAGGAGCCGAAGTAGATGGAATCCATCGAGGGGCCCGCGACATAAGTTCGGCTGGTCTCGCCGTTGCCGTAGTCGTAGCAGCACCCGGTGTTGACGTGCGTGCTGTTCGTCACCATGTAGATTCCCTGGGGATTGCTGCCAAGAGGCATGCCCGACTTGGAACCATCATGCCAGTAGGCCTGGCTGGTATTCGTATATAGCGAGTAGACCCGGTGACCGCCGACAGTCGTTGGATCCTTGGTCGCGCTCGCGGCTGTCATGCCCGAGTGGCCCACGGGGGTCATATCGACTGTGTCTGGGGTCTGGGCTGCGATGAAGTTCCCATTGCCAGACTGGTCGTAGACTTTCGTGATAGTGCATGCCGATGTACAGAACGCATCTTGCGCGGCCGAATCGGCAAAGCCTCCTGGGCTCAAGACACCGATGTCTTTTGTCGTGCCGTCCGCTTTCTTGACCTGATAGAGAGGGCCGCTGTACGAGCCAAACAGAGCGCGCACCGTGCTGTGCGCTGCGACGCATTTGGTGCTGGCGGCTGCGTAAATGTCGCACGGACCGGTGCCCGTACCCGTGCTACCGCCTGTAGAGGTGGTACCTCCCGTGGAGGAAGTCCCGCCTGCGCCACTTCTGCCGCCCGTGCCGGTGGTGGCTCCACCCGCGCCGCCCGCGCCGCTCCTGCCGCCCGTGCCCGTGGAGGCTCCGCCCGTGCCAGTGGTGGCTCCACCCGTGCCGGTGGTGGCGCCGCCCGCCCCGCCCTCGCCGCCCGCGCCGCTCTTGCCACCCGTGCCAGTAGTGGCTCCGCCCGTGCCAGTGGAGGCTCCGCCCGAGCCGCTCGCACCGCCCGTACCCGACGAGCCGTCCTTCTCGAGCACGACCGTGCCTGTCACGGGTAGGATCGTGGGCTTCGGAGTCAGGGTCAAGGTGCTTCCCGAGACACAGAACGAGTAATCCGCGTGGTCGTCGGTATTGAGCCCGCCGCTCGAGGTTGTGTACATGCCGTCATTCGACGCCCAAGGGGATACCACCCCAATGCCCCCACTCTGGTCGGCTGTGGCCGAGC
>JADGRD010000264.1 GCA_017881285.1 Pseudomonadota bacterium
CGCCCCGTGAAGGCCGACATGGGCAGGAAGGGAGCGTAGCCGACGAAGTCCAGAACTTCGCGGGCGTCGCTGATGCGGCGGTCGCTGTCGGCGCGCCGGACGAGGTCCATCTTGTTGAGGATGACGAGGGAGGCGCGGCCCGACTCCTCGATGAAACTGGCCAGCTTGGCGTCCTCGGCTGTGGCTCCCAGAGTGGCGTCGATGACCAGGGCCACGACGTCGGCGCGGGCGAGCTGGTCGCGCGCCATCTTGGCGGCCACGGCTTCGGTCTGGGTGTCGATGGCGCGGCGGCGGCGCAGGCCCGCGGTGTCGACCAGGACGAACTCGCGGTCGCCGGCGCGGAAAGGCGTGTCGATGGGGTCGCGGGTGGTGCCCGGCTGGTCGTGCACCAGCACGCGGTCCTCGCCGAGCAGGCGGTTGACCAACGAAGACTTGCCCGCGTTGGGCTTGCCCACGAACGCGATGCGGATAGGTAACTCGGGCTCCAGGCTCGCCTCCGCGGCCGCGGACGCCGCGCTCGGGCTGGCACCCACGCCCAGCGCCGTGACCGCGGCATCGAGCAGCTCGGCGACGCCGCGCCCGTGGCTGGCGGAAACGCCGAAAACCTGCTCGAACCCCAGCGCGTAGCCCTCGGCCAGGGCCGAATCGCGCAAAGACGAGTCGACCTTGTTGACCGCGACGAGGATGGGCTTGCCGGTGCGGCGCAGCAGCTCCGCCACGTCCTCGTCCACCGCGGTCACGCCCTCGGCGGCGTCAAGCACCAGGACCAGCACGTCGGCCTCGTCCACGGCGCGCAGGGTTTGCGAGCGCATGGCGGCCAGGATGCCCGCGGCTTTCGGGTCGAGCCCCCCGGTGTCGACCACGCGAAAGCGAGACGGACCCCAGTCGCACACGCCATAGCGGCGATCGCGGGTCACGCCCGGCATGTCCTCGACGAGGGCCGGCCGCCCGCCCACCAGCCGGTTGAAGAGCGACGACTTGCCCACGTTGGGCCGTCCCACGAGCGAGAGCACGGGCAGGCCCTCGCCTTGCGCTTCCCGGCCGCCGCCGCGCCGGTGGCTCATGTATCGCTCTCGCCGTAGCCCGCCTCGGCCAGGCCCGCGGGCGAACCGGTCCAGCCCTCCTCGACGCGCACGTTGAGGCGCAGGTGCACGGGCCGGCCGACCAGCTCACCGATCTCCTTGCGCGCGGCCATGCCCACGTCGCGAATCATGGCCCCGCGCTTGCCCACGACGATGGCCTTCTGGCTCTCGCGGTCCACGATGATGCTGGCGGAGATCACGACATCGACGACATCGCCCTTCTTCCGCTCGTTCCAGCTCTCGACCACCACGGCGGTCGCATAGGGCAGCTCTTGTTTCAGGCGCAGGAAAAGCTGCTCGCGCACCAGCTCGCTGGCCAGGAAGCGCTGCGTGCGGTCCGTGAGCACGTCCGGCCCGTAGAGCGGCGGCCCCTCGGGCAGCAGGCGCAGCAACTCTTGCAGGATGCCGTCGAGCCCTTGCTTCCGCGTCGCGCAGGTGGGCACCACGGCCGAGAACTTTCCCACCCTGCCCCACCATTCGATGAGCGGCAGGATCTGCCCCTTGTCCTTGACCTTGTCGACCTTGTTGAGGCAGAGCACGGCCGGCTTGCCCGCCGCCGTCAGGCGTTCGAGGATCCAGGACTCGGCTTCGGGCAGCCGCGCCGAGGGAGGAAGCGCCGCGGCCTTCTCGTGCGCTTCCGTCACGACCAGCACCGCGTTCACGTCCTCGATGGCGCCCATCGCCTCGCGCAGCATGAACCGGTTGAGCGGCGAGCGCGCCTGGTGCACGCCGGGGGTGTCCACGAAGACGATTTGCCCCCTGGCCGTCCGGCCCGAACCGCGCGGGTCGTCGGCCGCCAGGGCCGCCTCGCCGTTCCATACGCCGACGATGCGGTTGCGCGTGGTCTGCGGCTTGGGCGTCACGATGGCCAGCTTCTCGCCCACGATGGCGTTGAGCAGGGTGGACTTGCCCACGTTGGGCCGGCCCAAGATGGCCACGGTTCCAGCGATGTGGAGATCCGTGCCCGGGTTCGATGATTGTGCTGCGGCTGACACTGGCGGGCTTGTATAGCACAAGGGGAAAGACGCGCCGCACTGGGCAACGTAGATCTTTCTTCTCCCCCCTGCGTTCAACCCAGGCAGGAGGGTCGCCATGAACAAGAACATTACCCAGTCGTTGACCATGAAACCCTGGGAGGGTTTCCATGCCTTCCCGCGCTCCGGCTCCGCCGGGCACAGCCCGGCTCCGCCACCGCGATTCCCCGCACTGTCCCGGATCTCGCGCTTTTCCATTGTGGTCGCGGGCCTCGTCGCCTGCGCCACGCCGGCGCGCAATGCCGAGAGCCGGCCCCTACGTACGAGCGGCGCCGGCTACGATGTCCAGGTTCTCGTGGACGGCTCGCCCGCCCCGACCTTCTGGCACGACGGCGAAAGCTACGTCATGGGCCACACCGGCGAGCGCTACGTGATTCGCGTGCAGAACCACACCAGCCGCCGCATCGAGGCCGTGGTGACGGTCGATGGCCGCGATGTCGTGGACGGCAAGCCGGGCGATTTCCGCAACAAGCGCGGCTACCTGGTGGCAGCCTGGGGCCAGGTTGACATCGACGGCTGGCGGCTCACGCAGTCGACGGCCGCGTCCTTCCGTTTCTCCTCGGTGGCGGATTCCTACGCCGCGCGCATGGGCAACGCCCGCGAGGTCGGCGTGATCGGCGTCGCCGTCTTCCCCGAACGGGTCTACCGCCCACGCCCGGTGTACGTGCCGCCGCCTTGCTGTGTCGGCGGCTATCGCGACGACGAGCTCGGCTACCGCGACGGCCCCGTTGAACGCAAGCGCAGTGCGCAGGCCCCGGCCGCTTCGGCGCCCGCGGACGCCGTGGCCGAGGGTGGCCTCGGTCGCTACGGATCCGGCGCGGCCAAGGGCAAGGCCGCCGCCGAGGCGTCGGGCGACTACGGGCCGATACGGCGCGAGCGCCCGGGCCTGGGCACGGAATTCGGCGAGGCGGTTTCCTCGAACATCCAGGAGGTCGAGTTCGTGCGCGCCAACCCCTCCAGCCCCTCGGTCGTCCTCGGCGTCCGCTACAACGACCACGACGGTCTGCTGGCCATGGGCGTCAACGTGGATGGCATCTACCCCTGGCCCGGCGACACCGAACTGCGCCGCACGGCCGAGCCCTTTCCCGTGTCCCCCCGCCACTACGCCGCGCCGCCCGCCGGCTGGCAGCGCTACTGATTGTCTGGAGCCAACGGTCGCCTGTAGACTGTTGGCCCCGATGACGGATGAGGCTCTCATGGTGCGCTACCAAAAAGGCGATGTCGATGCCTTCGCCGAGCTGGTGTCGCGCCATGAAAAGCGTTTGTGGAACTTCGTGCGGCGATTCGTGGCGGACTCGGCGACTGCGGAAGACCTCCTCCAGGAGGTCTTCTTGCGCGTGGTGCGGAGCGCGGCGGAATGGCAGCCCTCGGCCAAGTTCTCGACGTGGCTTCTCACCATCGCGCGCAACCTGTGCACCGACCAGGCCCGGCGGGGGGCCCTGCGCAAGGCCGACTCGCTCGACCAGACCCCGGGCGCCAGAGGCGACGACTCCGGCCCGTACCGCATCGACAAGGTCGCGTCGCCCGACGGCAACGCCGAACGCGCGGCCATGGATCGCGAAATCGCTTTGCGCGTCGACCAAGCCGTCGAGGAATTGCCCGTCGAGCAGCGCGAAGTCTTCCTCATGCGCGAGATGATGGACCTGTCGTTCGCCGAGATCGCCACGGCGACCGGCGCCAGCGAACCGACGGTGAAGAGCCGGATGCGCTACGCTCTCGAGCGCTTGCGCTCCGCCCTCGTCGAGCTCCACGACCAGAACGGCCCCGCCGCCGTGGAGGTCACCCCATGAACTGCGCGCAGATCAAAGAGCAACTGGTCGACTTCCTCTACGACGAGCTGCCGGCCAGCCTGCGCGCCGCGTTCGCCGAGCACCTGCGTGGCTGCCCAGGGTGCAGCGCCGAGGTGGCGACCTACCAAAAAACCCTCGGCCAGGCGCGCGTCGCGCTCGCGGGGCCGCTTGCCCAGGAGCCGCCCGCGCGCGTCCGCTTGGCTGTCCTCGCGGCGGCCAGAACGGCCGCCAGGTCGGCGCGGAAGGCAGAGGAGCAAGGATTCTTCGCGCGCTTCTGGCGTACCCCCTGGCTTCTGCCCGCCTTCGGCGCGGTCTCGGTCGCGACGGTCGTCTTCTTGGTGCGGGTGCTCAAGAACCCGGAGATCGTTCCGGGCCAGCGGCCACAGTCCATCGAGGAACGGGCGCCGGCGACACCGCAGCCGATCGCACAGCCGCCAGCCGCCCAGCCGGCCGCCGCGGCCAAGGGTGACGACAAGGGAGCGGAGGCCGCGGGGATCGGGCGAGTGGCCAAGGCGAGCGCGCACAAGGGGAAGGCCGCTGGCGGCATGATGGCGAGCAAGGCCGAGGGGCCAGCGCCTACGTCGGTCCGCAAGCGGAAGGACCTCGGGTTCGCCCCGCTCTCGGGTTCGCTGCGCGGCAACGCCACGGCCGGCGGCCCCGCGCCCTCCCGTTTCGCCGAGCCGCCCCCGCCGCGCGCCGCCGCCAAGGCGAGCCGGGATATCGACGACCTCATGGGGTCGTTTGACACGGGGAAGAAGGCCGCGCCGCCGGCGCCCACGGAAACCAAGCAACCAACCGCAAAGAAGTCGTCCGGCGGACGCGAGGAAGGCACGCTCTCCTTGGACGAATTCGCGGGCGCGCCTGAGCCCGCGGCCCAGGCCGCACGGCCGAGTGCTCCCAGCTACGCTCCCGCCGGAGCAGCCGCAGCCCCGGCACCGCAGCCGGCCACGCGGCCGGCGAAGATGCGGCAGGCGGAAGTCGCGGCCGAGGCTGCGACCGATTCAGCCAGCGAGCCGAGCTTCGATGCCAAAGCGAAGGAGAAAGCCGACAAGGGCGGGAGCAAGGACGCACCCTCTCTCGAGGAAAGCATCCGCAAGGCCGACCGTCTCTTCGCCACCGCCGACTGGAATGCGGCGGCGGCGGCATACCGTGACCTGCTTCGCCGCTTCGGAAGCCACAAGGACGCGCCCAAGTGGCGCGACCGCATGAATCAATCAATCGTCGCCGAGGAGGAAAGTCGCAAGGCGAAGACCCCGAGCGCCGGGAAGGCCGCGAAAGCCAAGAGCACCGACGAGCTACTGCAAGGCGACAAGTAGATCCTCCGCGTTCCTACGAAGACGAAGTCCTAAAGTTGTGCACGACGTCGGGGGTCTTGCCGAGCGCCTCTCGGCGCGACAGGCGGATCTTGCCCGTGGCGCGGTCGACGCCGATGACTTTGACCAGCATCTCGTCGCCTTCCTTGCAGATGTCGTCGACCTGGCGCACGCGCTTCTCGTCGAGCTCGCTGATGTGCACCAGCCCGTCCGTACCGGGCAGGATCTCGACGAAGCAACCGAAGTCCGCCAGGCGCTTGACCAGGCCCAGGTAGAACTCCCCAACCTCGGCCTCGGCGGTGAGGCCTTTGATGATGTCGATGGCCTTCTGGGCCAGCAGGCCGTCGGGCGACGCGATGTGGACCGTGCCGTCGTCCTCGACATCGATGGCCACGCCGGTCTGCGCGGTGATGCCCCGGATGGTCTTGCCTCCCGGACCGATGATGTCGCGGATCTTGTCCGGCTTGACGTTGATGGTGAAGATGCGCGGGGCGTACTTGTTGAGCTCCTCGCGCGGGGCGGCCAGCGCCTCGGCCATCTTGCCCAGGATGTGGAAGCGCCCGCGCTGCGCCTGCTGCAACGCCTGTTCGAGAATCGCGCGCGTCAGG
>JADGRD010000265.1 GCA_017881285.1 Pseudomonadota bacterium
GCCATGGCACCGGACAGTGGATCGAGGGCCGCAAGCTGCTGCGTCCGGGCATGCCGGTCGCCATCCTCGAGGACGTGGTCACCACCGGTGGCTCGGCGCTCAAGGCGGTGGCGCGCGCGCGGGAGTTCGGCCTCAAGGTCAACCTCATCGTCGGTCTGGTCGACCGCGAGGAAGGTGGGCGCGAGGCGCTGGAAAAGGAAGCCCCACTCGTGACCCTCTTCCGGAGGCGCGAATTCGCATGAGTAGCCGCACCCGATGCCTGGCTCTCGCGCTCTGCGCGGGTTTCGCCGGGTGCGCGTCGACTCGCGCGCAAACTGTCGATTTCTCCGAGACGTCCAAGAATTACCGCAACGAGGACTACGGCGCCGTCTTCGAGGCGTGGACGCGCCACGCGAAGCTGCTCCAGGACATTGGCACGGTCATGGAGGTGTGGGCCACGTTCAAGAGTTGGGATTTTCGTCAGGCCTACGTGGCCAAGTACGCCAAGATCTACGACTTGGCCGATGGCGAGCGCGAGGCGCTGGCCAAGTCGCAGGCGGATATCGCGCGCGCGGTCTACGAGATCCACCTCGTCGCCCAGAGCACCAACGACCGCTGGAACGATCTCGCCAACAAGAACTCGCCCTGGCGGCTCACCCTGCTCGATGGCACCGGGGCGGAGATCGCGCCTACGACGGTCAAGATCGAGAAGCTTCCCGATGCCTACGAGGGCGAGTTTTTCCCCACCCGCACTCCGTTTTCCCACACCTACACCGTGCGCTTCGTGCGCCCGGAAGGCGCGGGCGATGCCTTCGTCGGCCCCGCGTCCGGCCGCCTGATCCTCCGCCTCGCCTCGCCCGTGGGCAAGCTCGAGGTTGCCTGGGAAGCCAAGGATACCAATACACCTCGCTGAACCGCCCACCCATCCTGTGCGTGCGTCGGTGCGCCCGCGCGAGCGGGCGTCCGGTTTCACGTTCCCACATACCGCAGCACCAGCAGGGTGGCGTCGTCCTGGGGATTGCCGGCGCAGAAGTCGAGCACCGTGCCCATGACACCTTCCAGGATCGCCTCCACCGGCTGGGCGTGGCGCCTCCCAATCTCGGCGAGCAGGCGCTGCAGGCCGTAGGACTCGTGGTTGCGTCGGGCCTCGGAAATCCCATCGGTGTAGAGCACCACGAGATCGCCCTTGTCGAGATCGAGGAACCGGCTCTCCAGGTCGTGGCTGATGTCCTCGCTGATGCCGACCCAGGTTCCGTGGGTGGCGATGGTGCGCACCTTGCCGACCTGGTTGCACACGATGATGTCTTCGTGCGCGCCCGCGTAGGCCAGCCGGCCGTCCGCGAAGAACCGGAACATGGTGAGTGTCGCGTGATCGTCTCGTCCCATGCGCTGGCGCAGATTCTGGAAGAGCATGTGGTTCAAGGCGGGCAGGATCTGATGCGGGAGTGCATCCGGGTTGTGCAGGACCAGCGAGGACAGCCCACTTTGGATCATGAGCATGACCAGCCCGGCACTAAGCCCGTGCCCGGCCACGTCGCCGATACCGAGCCAACAGCCATCGCGGGTGGGGCGGACATCGTAGTAGTCCCCGCCCACCTCGGAGGCGGCAATCATGTGCGCCGCGATCTGCAAACCGGGCACTGCGAACTGCGTGGGCAGGATCGAGGTCTGGATGGTGCGCGCGATCTCCACTTCCTTGCGCAGTGGCGCGAGCTCGGCTTCCCGTTCGAGCGCGGCCTCGCGCCGGAGGCGCTCTTCGAGCAGGCGGGCTTGCTCGGCCACCCGGCGTTCCAGCCCTTCGTTCACCCGGATGAGGTCTTGGGACAGGTGCTGGTTCTCGCGCAGGATGCGGCGGTGGGCCACCGCGCGGGTAACCGCGGCCGGCAACATGCGCTCGTAGTCGGACTTGGGCACGAAGTCGAAGACGCCGGCGTGGACGGTTTCGAGGATGAGCGATATCGCCGCTTCCTCGCTCAGAATAATGACCGGCAGCAGGGGATCCATGGCGTAGAGGCGGCGGAAGACCTCGATGCCGTTCATGTCCGGCATGTTGAGGTCCGCAATGACCGCGTCCAGATCCGGCGCGGAAGCCATCTTCAGAGCTTCGGTGCCGCTTTGCGCTGCGAGGACCGTCCAGCCCATGTCACCAAGGAACGCGGAAACCGTATCGAGAGCGAGAAGCGAGTCGTCGATGAGCAGAATCTTGCCCGGGGGACTGGCGGTCTCCTGCGTCGTGCACAGGAAGGCGAGTCGCCCGTGCAGGGAATCCACAGGTCCGGCCGCAGCAGTGGCGGCCCGTTCTCGACTGCCATTGCCTTCGCTCACGGCGCGCGACCTCCCTCCCCGCCGATTATGCACGATTGGAGGGGGGCGCGCCTAGCATCGGCTGCTCGCCTGGCCCACTTGAGGGGCAGGCCGCACAGCATGGCCAGCCGGCAGGACGAAGAACTACGCGGATTCGTGACGGAAAACCTCAAGCCGGCTCACCAATAGGCCGATGGTGAGGAGTGAGAGGATGTCCTCTGCCATGAGCGAGACGATGCTCGCGCGTCTACTGGAGGTTGCGCGCCACAAGGTGGTGGCCGGCATGGCGTCCATGGACACCTCGGCGCCTGACGCCGCCCTGCAACTTGCGGCCGATCTGCACGCCATCGCGGGCGAGGCCACCCTCCTCGAACGGCCCGAGCTGTCGCGGGCGGCCCTCGAGGGCGAAGACGCGGCTCGCTTGTTGGCCCAGGACGGCGCGGTCGAGCCGTGCATGCGCTCACTGCGCAGGCTGGGCTATCTCCTGCAAGAAGCGTCGGATTCCCTGCAAGACGAGGGCGGTTTCGCGGACCGGCCGACCGCGATCGTCGCGGCCAAGTTGCTCATCGTGGACGACAGTCCAGTCGCCGCGCTGGCTCTGGCGGACGTCTTCGAAATGCACGACTATGCGGTGCGCGTGGCCTCGACCTTCGACAAAGCGGTGGAGTTGTTTTCGTCGTTTGCTCCCGATGTGCTGGTCAGCGACGTGCACATGCCCGTACTCGACGTGGCCGAGCTGTGCCGCTGCTTCCGGGCCAGCGCGGTCGATCGGCGCTCCGCCGTGGTCCTGGTGTCCGGGCGCTCCGAGGCCGAGCTGCGCGAACGGCTCGACGAGATCAAGCCGGATGTCTTCGTGTCCAAACTGGCCGGCGCCGTCGCTGTCGTCACTCGGGTGAACGCCGTGTGCCGGGACCTCTTTGCATGAGCGACGAGGATCAGGCGCGCGGCGGGGGCAAGGCCGATCCCGCCGAGCCACCCACCTCGCCGGGTGGGCCGGCCGTGTCGCTGATGCTGCTCCGGCTCGGCCGGCGTTGGTTTGCCGTGGACGCGAGGGCGATCGAGGAAGTAGCCTTGCGGGGTCCGGTCACTCGCGTTCCCATGGCGCCGAGCCACATTCTCGGCGTAACCTCCTTGCGTGGCCGGTTGGTTACGGTCGTAGGCTTGGAACAGATGCTTGGCGGCGCTGGCATGCTTCCGGTTGACAACTCGGCGACACTGCCGCGCCTGGTGGTCGTGCGCGACGGGGATTTCGAGATGGCGGTGGTGGCGCACGGGATCCACGGTCTCATCGAACGCGCGGAGTCGGCGGCGCCGGCGCGCCCGGCGGACGCGCCGGATTTCGTGCGCGAGGAATTCGACTGGCAAGGCGGCCGGGTGTCTCTGCTCGACACGTCCCGGCTGGTCGCGGCCGCGGCGCGGCTGGCGGGCATGCCCTCACCCGCGGAGGACGTGCTCCCATGAGAGTGCTCGGCCTGCGCACCAAGTTGGTCGTCACCTTCACCGGCCTCTTCCTGGCATTCACGCTGGTCTTCGCGTGGTACCTCGTCCACCGGCAGGGAACCATTGCCTCGCAAGCGCTCGAGACGCGCGCCAAAGGGCTCTCCGGCATCCTCGCGAAATTGATCGCGCCGGCGGTGGATCTCGATCTTGACAAGTCCCAGGCCGAGAATTCGCTGGCGGCGATCAAGGGCCACAAGGATCTCCTCTACGTCGTCGTACTCAAGGCCGATGGGACGGTCTATTTGCGCCATAGCGAGGTTCGCCTGCCGCCGGGCAGCGAATTGCTCGAGAACTCGGACACCACGCGCGTCGAAGAGCGGGGGCAGCTCGTGCACGTGCTCGAACCCATCCGCTCGAACGGCAAGGACCTCGGCACCCTGGCGGCGGGCTTCTCGCGCCAGTCCATCGATCAGGAGATCCAGACCAGCACGCGCACGGTTGTGCTCTTCAGCAGCGTCATCCTGCTCATCGGATTCCTCGCCGCCTGGGTGGTTTCGGGCACCATTGCCCGGCCCATGCTCGAGATGGCCACCCAGCTGACGCGGCTGTCGCAGGAACTGGCCGGCCTCGCGCGCACCCAGGAATCCGCCAGCAGCCTGCAGGTCTCGGCCATCGAGGAGACGCGCGGAACCATGGAGGTCATGCTCGCCTCGGCGCAACAGATAGCCGAGAGCTCGTCGGTCGTGCTCGGCAACGCCGAGCGCACGGTGACGGGGAACCGGGACGTGGCCCACCGGGTAGAGGAGCTGAACAGCCACGCCGAACGGGTGGCGGAGATCCTGGCCGCCATCATGCAGGTCGCCGACCGTACCGATCTGCTGGCGCTCAACGCCGCGCTGGAGGGCACCAAGGCGGGCGAGGCGGGCCGTGGCTTCACCCTGGTCGCGGCGGAGATGCGCCGGCTCGCCGAGAGCGTGATGGAGTCGGTGGCTGGCATCCGGCGGCTGATGAACGACATGCGCTCGGCCTCGCACTCCGCCGTCGCCGCCGGGCAGGAGGGCATCGCGCTCTCCGAGGAAACCACGCGGTCGGCGCGCGACATCGCCCAGGTCACGCAACAGCAGCGCAAGGCCACCGAGCAGGTCGGCCGCAGCATGGACAACATGGCCGCCACGGTTTCCCAGGCGACGGCCAGCACGCGCCAGACTGCCGCCACCGCCCATGATTTGGTGAACGCCGCCTTGCGTCTCGATCGCCTCGTGGGCACGAGCAGCGTCGTGGCTCAGCCCCAGCGCGCGCCGGCCCTGGCCGCGCCCGAGGACGGCGGCGGCGCCCACGAGCCGCGGACGGAGTAGCATGGCCGCTGGCGAAGAGGGGAGGCGGGAGCGGAGAGTCGCCATGTTCCGCCAAGTGGCGGCGGAGCGCATCGCCAAACTCAATCTCCTGTGGATCGAAATCGAGCGCCGGGCGGGCGATCCGGCGGCGTTTCTCCGCGAGGCCCACACCCTCAAGGGCGAAGCCAGCCTGACCGGCTTCGCCAGGGTGACGAAGCTGGTACACGCCCTGGAGGACCACGTCAAGCTCGTCCGCGACCGGGGCGGGTTGCCCACGGCGGGCGATGGGGATCTGCTTCTCTCGGGTCTCGAACTGACCCTCAAGCTGACCCAGGGCGCGCCCGCGGCGGCGTCGGGCGAGGCGGACGCGTTCGTGGCCCAGGTGGCTTCTGCGCGCGGAACACCCCCCCCGGTCGTGGGGGCACCGTCGGCGCCGCCCGCCGCCTTGCTCGTCGAAGCAGCCGGCGAGGTGGGCGCCGGCGAGGTGGGTGACAAGCCGGAAGCTGGTCAGGCGACCGCGCGCATGGAGGGTTCGATCACAGGCGCAGGCTGCACGATGGCTCCGGCACTGACCGGGATCATCGCCATAGGCACGCTCAGTTCCTGCATTACGACGGGGTTGAGTATCCCGGTGACCGGCCAGACATCCGGCGTCCTGGTCGTGAGCGCGACAGCTGCTGGACTCTCGCTCGTCAACACGTTCACCGGCTACGCGAGTGCGAGCCTCGCCGTCGCCTGACCGATGAAGCACC
>JADGRD010000266.1 GCA_017881285.1 Pseudomonadota bacterium
CATGCGCGGCGCTGGCGGTGATGACCGTTGGCTATCCCACCTCACCTTCCTGGAAATCGCTGGCACCATCCACTGGCACCATCCACGGGCACCATCCACGCGCGAGGCGATGGGGTGGTGCTCGTGCTAATTTCCCTGCACCGGGTACACGACATGACAAGGCAACTTGGACCAAGTGACGATCGGGACCGTTGGACACCTTCCGGGTGGCGGATGCTTGCGACCGTACTGTTGGTGGCGCTTTGTGCCTCCTGCGACGCCTCTATGCCCATGCTGAGAATCGTGGCGTACGGAAAGAACGTCGTTGCCGATGATGGATTCGTTCTGACTGTCCGGGATCTCCACCTCAAGGGGCATGCGCAGAACGAGGTGCCGGGGGCTTGGATGTTCTACCTCGTCGGCTCCGAGCCCGTGTCGGTGATGGACACGGCGGCCCAGTATGCCGAGATGATCGCGCAGGGCTTCGTGGTGGTGCTGTTGCAGCCTCGCGGCGTATCGCCCGATGGAACCGTGGACGAGGCGGTCTTCCAGGAGTACGAGACCCGGCAAAGACGGGTCGCCGATCAGCTCGCGGTCATGGATGCCTACCTGAAGGATTCCGCGAGCGTTCCGGTCCTGCTCGTGGGCTCGAGCCTCGGGGGCGTGGTGGCGGCGGACTTTGCCGCCCGCGACGCACGGGTGACACACCTTCTTATGATGGGCAGCGGGGGCGGATGGACCCAGGCCGAGGAGATGACGCTCTTCTTGGAACGTGGGCAAGGACCGCCGGGGATAACCAGCGTCGAAGAGCTGAACGCGAAGCTGGACGAGATACGGGCGGCTCCCGACTCCGGGGAGCTATGGTTCGGGCATCCCTTCCGCATGTGGAGCTCTTACCTCTGGTTCAGGCCGATGGACGGTCTCACGACACGGCCGATTCCCATCTTCCTCGCCCAGGGGACAGCCGATACGGCCACGCCGGTCGAGAGTGCCCGTGCCATGCGAGATGAGTTCGCCCGCCTGGGACTGACCAACCTGACGTACGCCGAGTACCCCGGCCTCGACCATCACTTCAGCAACGAGGCCGGGGAAAGCCGGTTGATTGACCTGCAGAAAGACGTCTACGCCTGGATCGCGGAGACAGGGCTCATCCATTAGGCCTGGTAATGCTGCTCTCAGCCCTGCCCACATTGACCTCCTACCCAAGGCCAATTGCCGCGTTTCTGAATAGGTGTCTGGCACCTCCCTGGAAAGAGTCTTCTTCGCGCATCGAGTACGACGTGGTCGGCGTGGTGGAAGCCGGCTACCAGACCACGAAAGGAATGGTCTCTCGCAAGATTCTGTCCGCGGTAAGAAGTCTCGCGCCAAGACTACGGGCCGTGGCCACGACGATCCGGTCGGCTGGATCACCATGAGGAAGCTCTTCCGCGACCGCGCCCATCGCGATAACTCCCGTCACAGCGACCTCATGGACTCCGAAGCTGCCCAAGAACCTTTGCCACCACACATCCGGAGCATCGGGTAGCCCAAGCTTTCCCTTCCGCGCCTTGACTGCGATCTCCCAGGCCGAGATGGCCGAGACGTGCAGTGCCACGGCCGGGTCGGCAAGCACACGACGGGCGTTTTCGCTTAGGGCATCCTGCTGGCCAGCGAGCCAGAGCACGACACAGGTGGCGAGAACGACCGAGGTCACGGCCGCAGATCCGACGGCCAATCATCGTCCGACACGGGGGCGGTCGGGTCCTCCCGGAACACAATCGGCCCCAACGCCGGGTTTGGGCGAAAACGCGCTGCGAAGGTTGCGTCGCCCGATAGGGGCACGCCTACGGATGTGCTGGACAGCACGATGACCTCTGCATCGCCCGCAGGTACTTCCGCGGGAACGTCGATCGTGACCTTGTGGTTTTCGGGAATGGTGACGCGCACTCGGTGGGCCTGCATGTTCGTCTCCTCGACAAAGAGCCTTCGTGGAGGCACCCACGGATTCTGCCAGGGGTGCGGTATGTGCGCCAGCCTGGAGATAGACTCACGTCCGTGGCTGGCTTGCCCCCCCTACGGCCCCTATGCCCGGACTACAACCCCTTGCACACCGGATCGGCGAGCATGGCCGTGGCGAGATCCTGGAGATCTTGCGTGAGGCGGCCTCGGCGGGCTTGGCAGCTTCGGCCTGGGCCGCAGCCTTGGGTTGTCGGCCCCAGCGACCTGCCGCGAGGCGCTCTCACCTGGCGAGCTTCGTCGCCAGGCGGTTCCAAGCGTATTATTCTCGGCATGGAAGGCACCGAGCTCGACGAGATTGAGCACTTTCGCCGTATCGGCGAAAGTGGCGCGCGGGCACTGCTCATCGGCAGGCGTGCGCTGGTCGCGCTCGGCCTGCCCGTTTTGACAGCCGACTACGATTTCTGGGTCGATCCCGAGGACATCGCCCTGTTCAACGCGGCGGCTTTGCCATTCGGCCTGGTTCCGAGCCATACACCGGACGAGGCCAGAGTTCGTGGTCGCTACGTGCTCGAGAACGACGAACACGTAAACATCATCGCCGCGCGTTTCGTTACCACCGTTGACGGCCAGAAGGTTTTCCTCGAGGACCTCTGGGCAAGGCGCGTTTCGGTGCCACTGTCGCCCAACGTCTCGATCGTGATCTCGTGCCTCGATGACCTGGTGAC
Organism: Pseudomonadota bacterium; assembly: GCA_017881285.1. Taxonomy (GTDB): domain Bacteria; phylum Myxococcota_A; class Polyangia; order Fen-1088; family Fen-1088; genus Fen-1118. The sequence goes on from JADGRD010000266.1 coordinate 2,643, forward strand.
CACGAAGCGGTTTGCCGCCCGGGCCAAGGATCTCGAAGACATTCGGCTGCTCCTCGCTCTACGCGAAGATGGGGGCCGAACGTGACCCTGGTCCCGCGCCTCTCCCAAGCCGCCCGTGCAAGGCTGGCCAAGCTGGCAAACCGGCAGCTCACCGTCGGCGAATGGCGCGCGCAAGCCGCAATTCCACTGACGCCCGACGAGATCGAGCACACCCTGGCTCTGGTACATTGGTTCCGTCGCCGCTACCCCACCGCCGCCGCACGCCTCGCCTACGTCCGCCGCGCGTACGCCCGGTGGCAGCGCACCGCCCTACCGCCGAGTCAGTCTGGCCAGTAGCTCGCGGCTGCGTTGAAAGGCGCGGTCCGACGACGCGGTCGGCGTCGAGGGTAGCCTACAAAAAGGCCCGGCGCCGAGCTCGGGTGAGGGGCCGGGCCTTGACTGTGAGGCGAGATCCCCTCACCCGCCACGCTTCGCGTGTCGGCCTCTCCCCGCTGCGCGGGGCGAGGCGAAATTAGGGGGACGTTGCGGGTCTACGACGGCGCGGGGGCGGTCGGCTTGGCGATGGTGGCCTGGGCGCGGCCCGGGCTGGGCGGGACGTCGGGGATGATTTCGTGGACCTGGGCTTCGGCCATGCCCTGGTTCTTGAGGTCGCGCTTGAGCCGCACCAGGGCGACTTGCAGGGCGTCGGCCAGAGTTCGGCGCTGCATGGTCAGGAAGGTGACCCGGGATTACGAGGCCTCGGCGGGCTCGGCGGCTTCGGCCTGGGCCGCGGCCTTGGCTTCGATGCGCACCAGGCTGCGCACCAGGCTCACTCACACCAATCGAACGGGCTGCCGTGCTGACAGGTCTGCGTCGGATATGGATCGCTCGGATTGTCACACGACCAAGTGGCAGACCAGTAGCCATCCTCGGAGCACGCTTGGATCAACGTTCCCGTGGGATCCAAGGGATCGCAACGGTACGCGGGGCTCACGCATGGCACGGGGTCCAGGACACAGATCGCCTGGTGGCTGCCGGCACCCGGCACGCAGTAGGGCCCCCATTCGACGACGGTCGAGCCTTCCTTGGCTCCGTAGATGCGCCCAGCGGTGGACCGAATCTCTTCGCAGGTCATGGCGACCACGCCAACCCCTGCGGAAGCGCAGAACACGGGCGCTCCGTTCTGGCAGACGTGGGTGACCCCCGGAACACATTCGGGAGCATCGACGGTACAGCCCATCGGCAGGTAGTCCATCGGGATCTCACCGCCCGTGGGATTGGCCCAGTACAGCCAGCCAGGAGGCTGATAGGCGGAACAACCACCGGGGCTGCAGACCGCCTCGGTCGAGACCTCCAAGCATCGGAGCCCGTCGAGGCATCTGTCACATCGTTTGAGCACATCGCCCTCGCACCAGGTCTTCCCCTCCCAGCAACCCCCGAGCTTGGTAACGTCGCATACGAGCTGACCCGCTTCGGCGTTTGATACGAAACGCCGGTAGACGCCTTCCCAGCACACTGCGGATCCGTCCTCGAAACAGCGAACGTCCCAATCAGTATCGCACCGCTCCTTCTTCCAGCCACAGCGCAAGACGTCGCCGCCGGGGTTCTCTACACAATACGGGCCCTCGTCATATTGAGAGCGGAGGGCTGGGCACGAGCCGTAATCAACCACCGAGCCATCGGAATAGCAACCAATCCGCTGCTCACCCATGCATTGATAGCCGAGGTTGGAAGTTGGACAGGAAAGGCCAGGAATCACGCACGAGGTGCCGGCACCTGGCACATCGCGACACTCGTCGGGGGCGCAGGTGCCTTCGTCCATCGCGCTCCAATCGCGACACTGCATGATATGGTTGTCCTTGCAGTAGAACTCTCCATTTCCGTGCCCGTCGCAGTTATTGGAACAACCCAGCGACGGCGCGGCCAGGCCTAGGAGGCTTCCGAGGATCGCCAGCCATTCGGAGGCCGCGCGGTCGGAGCGATGGATGTTCATGGATGGCTTAGAAAGCAAACGGGATGCCAACAGACTCCGAGCGAATCTGTGGGTCGGAAGCTCGTCCGGGCTCACCAAGATGGTAGCTATTCAACAGGTCATCGACCGGTCTGCCCCGATCCCCGACCGAGGGTAGTTCAGCGTGAGCCGCAATGTCCGGAATCCGGACGCGGTTCCTTCTATTCGAGGGAGCCCATCGGCTTGCTCGTCGTTGGCGCCAACCTTGGTCGCCGCGCACTAGGCTTAATTTTGATAGAACTGCTTGACGAAGTCCCAATGTTTCTGGGGCACCCAAGTATCATTCTTGCCATAGGTCCCCTGGGTCCCCGGCGACCCAATGTGAGGGCCCTTAAAAATACATGCCTCTGCGGCATAGCCCGGATTGCAACCCTTGTAAGTGATACAGACGGGATTCATGATGCTGGTGGGTTTGCACTCGGCAGCAAGATCTTCGGTCTGGCAGCCACATCGCTGCGCGAGATCATTGATCTGGGGTACGCCTGAGCCAGGCCATGTGCATGTACCATCCTCCGTGCCGTGGGAAATGAAAATAGACACAGGCCCGCGTTTCGACTGGTCACAGCCGCTCATACTTCCTCCGGAGTACATGCCGATGGCCCGCATCTTATCAGGCATGGCGCAGGCGAGGGCGTAGGACATGGAACCGCCCATGCTGAAGCCCGAGGCGAAGATGCGTGACGTATCTATGCAAAGCTCGCTCTCGAACTTGCTCATCATCGCACGGAAGAACGCGAGGTCTTTTGCGCCTTGACCCCATCCGGCATTGATACCCTGAGGCGCTACAAAAATAGTGGTCGCCTTACCGCCGGCCGGGTTGGCAAGCTTCCACATGCCAAAGTACTCGTAATTCGCTCTATTATCAGGCTCGCTATGGGCTACGTTTTCGGCGCTCCCGTTCAGGCAGTGAATTGCGAACCATAGCGCATAGGGATGATTCGGGTCGTAGGTGTCGGGGAGGCGGATATAGTAGTCGCGGTTCCCCGCTCCGGATTCGGTTACATTGATAGTATTTTGGCTTTCGCCCTTGAGGGTTGTTGCCTTGCCGCAGCCGGAACTGGGCACGGGATCTCCGCTTCCGGTGCCGGTGCTACCGCCAGGCGCAGCGCCACCGCTTCCGGTGCTACCGCCAGGCGCAGCGCCAC
>JADGRD010000267.1 GCA_017881285.1 Pseudomonadota bacterium
GACGAAGAAGCGCAAGCTCTGGCTGCGCGAAAACACGGGGCGTTCCCCGATTCCCCCGACGGCGAGCATGGCGGCAGCGCTGAGGGCGAGAATCCATGACCAGCGCCTGCCCAGGATATGGCGGCCGACGCCGAGCAGCAGGCGAACGGCCAGCACGCTCGACACGAGCCCGGCGAGGGTGAGCGACAGATGGAACCAGTGATAGAGCCGTGGCAGTACGTGGCGATTCGCCCAGCCCGCGGCGAGAGCGGCGAGAACGAAGGCCAGTCCGATGACCAGCAAGGTGCCTCGCCTGCCGCCGTCCGTGGCACCCTCGCCGGCGAGGGGCTCCGCCCGCGCGAGCAACCAACCCCACAGCGTCACCGCGGCCCACAGGCCACCCGCGCCGAGCGCGATGAGCAGCACCGAGAGGAGGTGGTGGGCGGGAATGCGCGAGGCCTGCGCCCCGGCAAAAAGCGCGAAGGCGTCGTAGACCAGAAGCGGCGAGGCCAGCAGGAGAGCGACCGCGTGCGCGCCGGACAACCAGCGCGACTTGCCCAGCAGGCGCTCGAGCCCGAGGCTCCAGCCGAGAAAGACCACGGCCAGCGCGGAGCCGGCGATGGCGCCCAGCCCCGCGTCGATGGCGAGCAGGTGCAGGCTCGGCACCAGCCCCAGCACGCCCCAAGAGCCGATGAGCGTGAACCCGGCGTCGAGCCCGCCCGCGAGCAAGCCGCCCCAGAAGCCCGCGAAGATCGCCCTGCGGCCACGGCCCATGGCTATCCGGCCTCCTCGGTGATGGGGCGGGCCTGTTTCGTCCGCTCGCCCACCGCACGCAGAAGCGCCGCATGTTCGGGCCGCGCCAGCACCGGATCGATTGCCAACACTGCCTCGGCCTCCTGGCGCGCGGTATCGACCATCCCGAGAACCATGCTCAGGTCGGCGAAGCGCAGCTCGGGCATGCCGGTCTGGCGCGTGCCGTGCACGTCCCCCGACCCACGCCGCCGTAGATCCTCCTCGGCGATGCGGAACCCGTCGGCGACGGTGGCGAGCATGTCCAGCCGTGCGAGAGCCTCCGCATCTTCCGACGAGGTCAGCAAATAGCAGGAGGCCTGCTCCTCGCCTCGCCCCACCCGGCCACGAAGCTGGTGCAGTTGCGCCAGTCCGAAACGTTCGGCGTCCTCGATGACCATGACCCGCGCCGACGGCACGTCCACGCCGACCTCGACGACGGTGGTCGCCACCAGCAAGTCGAGCGCGCCCGTGCGGAAGGCATCGGCAACCTCTCGCTGCCGCTCGGCGGCGAGCTGGCCGTGCAGGACCCCGATCCGCGCCGGCGCCAAGGTCGCGCGCAAGCTCCGGCCCAGTGCGACCGCAGAGGTGGCCGGGCGCCCTTGGTCCTCGGCGATGGCCGGACAGATGACGAAGCCCTGGCCGCCGCTCGCCAGCGACTGCCGGAGCGCCTGGTAGGCCGCTGCCCGCGCGTCCGCGCCCCGGCACACGCGCGTCCGCACGGGCTTGCGGCCCGGTGGCGAGGCGTCCAGGGTGACGAGATCGAGGTCGCCATAGAGAGTCAAGGCGAGGGTACGGGGAATGGGCGTCGCGGAGAGCACGAGCAGGTGCGGCACCATGCCGCCGCGCGCGCCGATTTGCCAGCCGTTTTCACCGCCGCCCAGCCGCCGCAGGCGCGCCCGCTGGCGCACGCCAAAGCGATGCTGCTCGTCCACGATGGCGAGGCCCAGGCAGGCAAGCCGCAGGCGGTCTTCGAGCAGCGCGTGCGTGCCCACGATCAGATCCAGGCCGCCGACCGCGGCCGCGGCGAGCACGCGCCGCTGCTCGGCGGCAGGCAAGCCGGAGTGGAGCAAGCCGATGCGCAGCCCACTCTTTGCCGCCCACGCGCCGAGGGTGCGGTGGTGTTGCTCCGCCAGCACCGCGGTGGGCGCCATGAAGAGGGTCTGCCCTCCCGCGCGGGCGGTGGCCACGCAGGCGGCGAAGGTCACCGCGGTCTTGCCACTGCCGACATCGCCCTGCAAGAGGCACTGCATGGGTGCCTCCCCCGCCATAGCCTCGCAGATCCGGCGAGCGGACCGCTGCTGCGCCTGGGTGAGCGCGAAGGGCAAAGCTGCCTGCACCTCGCGCAAGGTTCGCGCGACATCCGCGCCGCAAGGGAAACCCTTCTCGGTCCGTACGCGCGCCCGTTCCAGAGCCAGCGCGACTTGCAAGACGAACAGCTCCTCGAACGCGAACCGCCGCTGGGCCGGCGACGTGCCCGCGAAGAGAGCCGCGATCTCGGCGTCCGGCAGATGCGCGGGCGGCCGGTGAACGATGGCCAGGGCGGCGGCGATGCCGGGCAAGCCGAGCCGCTCGCGCACCGTCTCGGGCAAGAGCTCCGCGGCCTGCCGGCTGGCCACGGCCAGGGCAGCACCGACCACCTTCTCGACGGTACGGCCGGGAACCTTCTCGATCATTGGATAGCGCGGCCGGATGCCGGCCCCCGCCGACTCCACGAGGAGCGCCGTCACGTTGCTGGGATGAATCAGCTCCGGCTCGCCCTCCTCCGTGCGGCGCAGGCTGCCGGCCAGCGCGACCTGAGCGCCGCGCGCGTAGGTCTTGACCATGCCCGCGTTCGGCCGGAACCAGCGCGCGCGCAGCCGGATGCCCCCGTCCTCGATGATCACGTCGAGCAGGCGGCGGAAGAACTTGTGCACGCGCACGATCGTCCCACGCACGACGACCGGCGTGCCGGCCGACAATCCGGCAAGCTCCGCCATCGAGTAGACGCGCCGGTAGTCCTCGTAGGCCCGGGGGAAGAAGGTGAGCAGATCGCGCACCCGGCAGAGCCCGCGGCCGGCCAGCCGCGCCGCCGTCACCGGGCCGGCGCCCGCGAGCCGTTCGATCGGATCGTCGAGCCCGACAACGGTTGGGGCCAAATCGGCAGGCCTACTTGAAGGTGAACTTGAGCTGGTAGTCGCAGATCGAATAGACGTCACCCTCTTCGATCTTTCGCGCCTCGATGCGCTCGCCGTTGAAGTCGATGCCGTTGGTCGAGCCGAGATCCTTGATGTAGTAGGCGCCGGCCCGCCTCACCACGGCGGCGTGCTTGCGCGAGATGTTCCCGTCGCGAATCGGCAGGTCGGAGGTCTTGGCGCCACGGCCGATGATGAACTGGTCCTTGTCGACGATGTACTTCTGGTTGCCGAAGATGAGGTAGAGCGGCGGCGCGCTGCCGCCACCCGGCGTGGGCGGCGGCACCGCGACCGGCACCGCCGCTGGCGGTAGCGGCGGACGGCCGGCATAGTGAGAGGTCATGCGCGCCGCAGGCAACGGCGGCGGCACCGCCGGTGAGCGCGAGTTGTCCGGAACGAAGAGACCCGAAGGCTGCGCATCGGTGTCGGGGCCCGCGAGGTAGCCAACCCGCTCCGCGTAAGCCCGCATCGCTTCGTTGACCAGCTCATCGACACCGCGGTCCAGGGTCTCGGACATCTGCTCGAACATCTGCCATAGACCATCGCTGCAGTAGAAGTGACGGAGGGTCTTGCGATTGGGGTCCATGGGCATGGTGGGTTCTTGCTCCAGTGAACTACAAACCGCCCTTGCCTTGCAACAAAAGCGCGACCCGCTTGGCTTCCGAGCCGACGGTCATGCCCGCCGGGAATCCCTTGATGGTGGCCTTGTCCACCGCCAGCTTGCCGAGCGCGCCCGCGTCCGCGGCCGCCCCCAGACGGGCCTTGGCGTTCGTCGGCAAGGGCGCCTCCAGCGCCAGGACCGCGGTCATGCGGGCCAGCGGCGACGGCGACGCCAGCGCGGCCAGCACGGCCGGCTTGGCCTGGGCGCCGACCTTGGAGATGTCCTTGACCAGGAAATCGATGACGTCTTCCCGCTTGAACGACAGCTTGCCGGAGAACGCCTGCAACGCCGAAACGATGGCGTCGGCCTTGCCGACCTCCAGCGCCGCCTCGTGGGCGCGATAGCGGACGATGTCGTTCTGGTCCTCGGAGATGATGCGCAAGAGGCCCTTCTGCGCCTCAAGACCACCGATCTTCTCGACCACGCCGAAGGCCTCGCCGCGCAACTCCTTGTTGGCCTTGGGGTCACCCGCGATCTTGAGAGCCATCTGCAGCACGGATGGGTACCGCGCCTGCTGCAACGCCTTGGCGGCGGCAATGGCCTCCTCGGGCGGACCTTTCTGCACCTTCGTGGATAGGAAATCCGTGACCGTGGGGCCGCCCAGCATGCCGAGCGCCAGCCACATGTCGTTGGGGATGGGCTTGCCCGTCGAGATGCGGCCGAGCAAGGCGGCGCCGCCCTTGTCACGCGTCGCCTCGTCGCACACCTTGACCAGCAACTCCGCCAGGCCCTTGTACGGCGCCTTGGCATCGCCGAGCAGCCTGACCAGCATCGGCCCGGCGGGCGGCCCGATGGCGGTGAGTAGCTTGTCCAAGGAATGGCGTCCGCCGGAGAAGCGTCCCTCGGAGAGATCCTTCTCGATGGACGCGAGGAGAGCCGTATCGATGCGCTTCTGCTCCTCGGGCGGCGCATACTGCCGAACGCCGAACAAGGTGTCGCGCGCGTCACGCGCCTTGGGCAATTGCGGGCTCGCCATGCCTTTGATGTCGATCTCGACCAGGGTCTTGAGGATCTCCCAGCGCTCGCCGGTCTCCAGCGCCGCCATAATCTCGTCGACCCTCTCGGGCTTGCCGATGTCGACCAGGGCGACGGCGGCCTCCGCCCGCAGGTTGGCCGGCACGTTCGAGCTGCGTAGCGCCCCCTCGATCCTGTCGGGCCCTTTCTGGGTGCCCTTCCACGCCTCGATGCGCTCCGAGGTGGCGCTCTCGCACGCCACGAACCCGAGCAGCAACCCTGCTGCCACCGTCAACGCTCTCATGTTGGTGGGATGTTAGCCACCGACGGATCGCGGGGTCAAGGCCAACGCGGAACGCGCCCGAGCCGGCTGGTTGGTGATGATGCCGGACACGCCCATGGCAGCCAGCGCCGCGAGGCGCCCGGGCTCGTCCACCGTCCACACGTTCACGGCATAGCCGCAGCGGCGCCACCCTACGACGGCCTCGGGCGTGCACAGGCCGTTCTCGGGGTGCACGGCGGCCGGGCGCAGCACCGGCAAGAGCCGGTCCATGCGCAGGGGCCAGGGTCGGTGCCACGGCCACGGCCGTTCGAAAAGCAGTCCGCACGGCACGTCGGGCCGCTGCCGGTGCCAGAGCCACACCGCGGCCGGACTGAACGAAGACACGAGGACTCGCTCCGCCGCAGCGGCCCGCGCCACCGCGGCCGCCACCGCAAGGACCAGGGCGCGACAGCCCGCAGGACGCAGACCGTCGTGCTTGATCTCGATGTTGACCAGGGCGGCCGGACCGCAGGCCTCCAGCGCCTCGGCGAGGGTGGGGATCTCCCCTCCGCCACGCAGCCGGACCTCGCGCAAGGCAGCCAGGGGCAAAGCGGCGATGTGCTCGGGCCGGCCCGCCAGCCGGTCCAGGTCGTCATCGTGAAACACCACCACCTCGCCCGTGGCGCAGCGCTGAACATCCAGCTCGACCCCATCCGCGCCCTCGGACATGGCCCGCTGGAAGGCGGCCAGGGTGTTCTCGGTTTCGAGCGCGCTCGACCCGCGGTGGCCCAGCACGAGGGGCTGCGGGCCGCTGCCGGTCAGGAATCTGCTCCGAAAAGACGCGCCGGAGGCCATCAAGCCCCGGGTTTATAGCGCCTGGGTGCCCGCCCAGGCTAGAATTCCCGCATGTCGAAGCATTTCTTACCTCGGCCCGGCCGGCGGCTGCTGATCTCC
>JADGRD010000268.1 GCA_017881285.1 Pseudomonadota bacterium
GAGGGCATGGGAACCCTTCGATGGTTGCCATGTCAATCGCGTGGGAAGCCTGCCGGCCTTGCCGGCAGCGAACCATCGCGGGAGGGCATGGGAACCCTTTGAGGGTTCCCATTTCAAGGAGGAACTAGATGGCCTCTGGCTTCCAAAATATGGCGAAGATACCGGAGCTGCGCCGGCGCCTGCTCTATACGCTGGCGATGCTCGCGATCTACCGGATCGGCGTGTTCGTGACCACGCCAGGCGTCAACGCGGCGGTGATGAGCAAGATCGTCAGCCAGTCGTCCGGGTCGTTCCTGGGGCTGTTCAACATGTTCTCGGGCGGCGCGCTCGAGAAGATGTCGATCTTCGCGCTGGGCATCATGCCCTACATCAGCTCGTCCATCATTATCCAGCTGTTGACCGTCGTTATTCCCAAGCTGGAGCAGATCCAGAAGGAAGGCGAGGCCGGGCGGCGGCGGATCAACCAATACACGCGCTACGGCTGCGTTATTCTGTCGCTCATCCAGTCGTACTTCATCGCGGGCTGGCTGATTTCCAACAATTCCGCTTACGGCAACCTGGGCGAGGTGGTGCCCAATCCAGGCTGGATGTTCTACCTCCTGACCATGATCTCGCTGACCACCGGGACGGCGTTCATCATGTGGCTCGGCGAGCAGATCACCGAGCGTGGTATCGGAAACGGCATTTCGCTCATCATCTTCGCGGGCATTATCACGGACATTCCGAGTGCGTTGGTTCGCCTTGCCGAGCGCGCGCGCGAGGGCAACCTCACGGCGTTCTCCTTGGCCCTCATGGGACTCATCGTGGTCGTGGTCGTTGCTGTCATCATCTTCTTCGAACGTGGTCAGCGCCGTATCCCGGTGCAGTACGCCAAGCGCGTGGTCGGTCGCAAGATGTTCGGTGGGCAGTCCACCCACCTGCCGCTCAAGGTGAACACCGCGGGCGTCATTCCCCCTATCTTCGCGTCGTCGATCCTCATGTTTCCGCAGCAGATCGCGTCGTTCCTCAACAACTCGTTCGCGCGGGCGATCTCTGATGCGCTTCACCCCGGCGACTGGCGCTACAACGTCCTCTACGTCGGCCTCATCATCTTCTTCTGCTACTTCTACACGGCGGTCACCTTCAATCCGGTCGACGTCGCCGACAACATGCGCAAGTACGGCGGGTTCATTCCTGGTATCCGTCCGGGCAAAGCCACTGCCTCGTACATCGACAAGGTGCTGACCCGCATTACCGCGGGCGGCGCCCTCTACGTCTCGGTCATCTGCGTGCTCCCCAACCTGCTCTCCGACAACCTGGGCGTACCCTTCCGCTTCGGCGGCACGGGCCTGATGATCGTCGTCGGCGTCGCCCTCGATACCGTGCAACAAATCGAGTCCCACCTCATCACAAGGAACTACGAGGGCTTCACCGGTCCCAAGGGCCCGCGCATTCGCGGCCGCGGCGGGCGGGTCACGGCTCCAGTTGGCGGATAGGCTTGCGGCACGAGATTCCACATGGTCATGGCGAACCGCCGTTCCTTTCACGCCCGTCCAAGACGCGTTGCGGAATGTCCGCGCGTCGCCGGCTGCGCGAGGTGCACGTGAAGGGCATCGAGCTCAAGACGGCCGCGCAGATCGCCAAGCTGCGGGAGGCCAATCGCATCGTGGCCGACGTTCTCGATGCCATCGCCACCGTGGCGGCGGTTGGCGTGAGCACCTGGGACCTGGAGATGGTGGCTCGGCGTCGCCTCAAGGAGCTTGCCGCGGAGCCGGCGTTTCTCGGCTACCGTGGCTATCCCGCCGTGCTTTGCACCTCGGTGAACAGCGTCATCGTGCACGGCATCCCCCGCAAGGATTTGGTGCTCAAAGACGGCGACGTTCTGTCGGTCGATTTCGGGGCGTTCAAGGACGGCTGGTGCGGGGATTCGGCGCGCACCCTGCCCATCGGCGTTATCTCGGACAAGGCGGCGGCCCTGGTCGAGGCGACGCGGGTTTCCCTGGAGAAGGCCATCGAGCAGTGCGTGCCGGGCAACCGCCTGGGGGATATCGGCTGGGCCGTGCAGTCCTACGTCGAGAAGCGGGGCTACTCGGTGGTGGAGCAGTTCGCCGGGCACGGCATCGGCCGCCACATGCACGAGCCTCCCCAGGTCATGAACTACGGTCCGGCCGGCCGGGGGCCGCGGCTGAGCGTTGGGATGGTGTTGGCCATCGAACCCATGGTAAACGAGGGCGGCCCGGGGGTAGTCATCGAGGAGGACGGGTGGACTGCTGTCACGAAAGATGGTAGCCTCTCCGCCCATTTTGAGCACTCGGTGGCGATCACCGAGAACGGCCCGCTGGTTCTCTCGCGGGCGCAGAACGGATAAGTGTCCCATGAAGGTCAGAGCATCGGTCAAGAAGATCTGCGACAAGTGTAAGGTGATTCGCCGCAAGGGCGTCGTACGGATCATTTGTGAAAACCCCCGCCACAAGCAGCGGCAGGGTTAATCGAAGAGCCAGGAAAGGAACCCCGCATTCATGGCACGCGTAGCAGGCGTCGATCTCCCGCGAAACAAGCGCATGGAATTTGCGCTGACCTATATCAACGGCATCGGCCGCACCAAGGCGCGCGAGGTGCTGAAGACCGCTGGCATCTCCTTCGACAAGCGCAGCGACGCGCTTGACGACGCCGAATCCCGCCGCATCCGCGAGGTCATCGAGCAGATGGGGCTCAAGATCGAGGGCGATTTGCAGCGCGAGATCTCGATGAACATCAAGCGGCTGATGGACCTCGGTTGTTACCGTGGTCTACGGCACCGCAAGAGCCTGCCGGTGCGCGGGCAGCGGACCAAGACCAATGCCCGCACGCGCAAGGGTCCGCGCAAGGGCCAGATGATCAAGCGCAAGGTCGAGGGCACAGGCGCCTAGAAGCTGGACTTCTGGCACGGAAACTCTAGCAACAGAACGGACAGGACATGGCGACAGAGAACGAAGCAGCAGCAGCAGCAGCAGCGGCAAAGCACAAGGTCAAGGTCAAGAAGACGCGCAAGAGCGTGCAGAGCGGGATCGCGTACATCACCGCCTCCTTCAACAACACCATCGTTACCATCACCGACGTGTCCGGCAACGTGGTGTCGTGGTCCTCGGCGGGGGTCAAGGGCTTCAAGGGTTCGCGCAAGTCGACGCCGTTCGCTGCGCAGCTCGCGGCCGACGATGCTGCGCACAAGGCCATGGAACACGGTATGAAGTCGATCAACGTGTTCATTCGCGGGCCTGGTTCGGGCCGTGAATCCGCGCTCCGCGCCTTGGCCGCGGCGGGTTTCAAGATCAACGTGATCAGGGATCTCACCCCCATCCCGCACAACGGCTGCCGGCCGCCCAAGCGGCGGAGAGTCTGAGACTGAGGCGAATCGGTTAGCTGCCTAGGAAAGCGAAAGCACGAGGAAGGTAAAATATCGATGGCGAAGTACTCCGGTCCGGTTTGCCGCCTATGTCGCCGGGAAGACACCAAGCTCTTCCTGAAGGGCGACCGTTGCTACACCGACAAATGTGGCTATGAGCGGCGCGCGTATGCACCTGGCCAGCACGGGCAGGCGCGGCGCAGGAAACTCTCGAACTATGGCTCGCAGTTGCGCGAGAAGCAGAAGCTGAAGCGCATGTACGGTCTCGCCGAGCGGCAATTCCGCGGCTACTACCACAAGGCGACGCGCATGAAGGGCGTGGCCGGCGAGAACCTGCTGCAGCTGCTCGAGCGGCGGCTGGACAACGTCATCTACCGCCTGGGCTTCGCCTCCGACCATGCCGAGGCTCGGCAATTGGTCCGCCACGGGCATTTCACGGTCAACGGCAAGAAGGTGAATATCCCTTCGTTCCTCTGCGGTCTCAACGACAGCATCGTGGTGCGTGAGCCCTCCAAGAAGGTGACGCGCATTCTCGAAAGCCTGGGCGCCGTCGATCGCCGGGGCGTGCCCAAATGGCTGCAACTCGACAAGGACAATTTCCAGGGCAAGCTCGTGACGCTGCCGTCGCGAGAGGATCTCACGATGACGGTCAGGGAGCAGCTCGTCGTCGAACTCTATTCGAAGTAACCAGCGCCACTGCGAAGGTTATCGTTTCCTAGGATCTAACAGGAGAACAGGATGTCGACCGCTAGTGCTCAAACCGCCGCCGTCACGCCGTCTGCGTTCATCGCGAAGAACTGGCGAGACCCTATCCGGCCTCGCAAGCTCGAGGTGGACCCCGAATCGCTGACGCCAAACTATGGCAAATTTGCCTGCGAGCCACTCGAACGTGGCTTTGGCACGACCATCGGTAACGGCATTCGCCGGGTGTTGCTCTCGTCGCTGCAGGGCGCGGCCATCACCTCCGTGAAGATCGAAGGCGCCGTGCACGAGTTCACCTCGCTGCCGGAAGTCGCCGAGGATGTCACCGACATCGTGCTCAACCTGAAGGAGGTCATCATCCGATCTCTGGACGGTAAGCCGCGCACGGTGCGCATCGACAAGGACGGCGAGGGCAAGGTCACGGCCAAGGACATCCAGTGTCCGGAAGGCATCGAGATCTTGAATCCCGATCACCACATCATGACCTGCTCGAAGGGCGCCAAGGTTCGTATGGAGCTCGATATCGGGATCGGGCGTGGGTACGTTCCGGCAGATCGGAACAAGCAGCCCAACATGGCCGTTGGCGTGGTTCCCATCGACTCGCTGTTCTCGCCCATCCGCAAGGTCAACTTCAGCGTGACCAATGCGCGTGTCGGCCAGCAGACCGACTACGACCGGCTGACGCTGGAAGTGTGGACCAACGGCACGGTGAAGCCCGAGGACGCCGTGGCCTACGCCGCGAAGATCTTCAAGGATCAGCTCTCCATCTTCATCAACTTCCAGGAAGGCGCGGAACCGGCGCCCGAGGCCACCGTCTCGGAAGAGCAGCAGAAGCTCAACGAGAATCTCTGGAAGTCGGTGGACGATCTGGAACTGTCCGTGCGCTCGGCCAACTGCCTGCAAAACGCCAACATTCGCTACATCGGCGAGCTGGTGCAGCGGACCGAGTCCGACATGCTCAAGACCAAGAACTTCGGTCGCAAGTCGCTCAAGGAGATCAAAGAGATTCTTGCCGGCATGGGATTGTCGCTGGGCATGAAGCTCGAGGGCTGGCCCGGCGACGGCTCGCCCAAGAAGGCCTAGGCTCCGTCGAGAAGAGCCGGGCACACTCCACGTACCATCCCAACCATGCAGACGTTTGCGTAGCTAGGCCAACATGCGACACAAGAGAGCTGGACTTCATCTTTCCCGGACGGCCGCCCACCGCAAGGCGCTGTTCTCCAACATGGTGGCGGCACTCCTCACCTACGAGCGCATTCGCACGACCCTAGTCAAAGCCAAGGAAATTCGCCGCCTCGCCGAGCGGACCATCACCTGGGCTCGTCGGCTGGGCGTCATTTTGACCAAGAAGCCCGAGAAGCGCACCGCCGAGGAGAAAGCGCGCGTGGTGCATGCAATGCGAATGGCTTTGCGGGTGGTGCGGGATCGCGACGCCGTGCTCAAGCTGTTCGAGGAAATCGGACCGCGTTTCCTCGCCCGCCACGGCGGCTACACCCGGATCATGAAGATCGCGCAGCGCCCTGGCGACGCGGCGCCGATGGCTTTGCTCGAGCTCATTCCCGCCGAGGGTGCCGAGCCCGAGTCCAAGCCGGCCCCCAAGGGCAAAGGCGAGAAGGCCGACAAAGATGGTGGCAAGGAAGCCGGGGCAGGGAAGGGCAAGGGCAAGGAGACCGGCGAGGCGAAGGCCAAGCCCAAGGCCAGGCCCAA
>JADGRD010000269.1 GCA_017881285.1 Pseudomonadota bacterium
TGGGCGTCGACGGTGGTCGCCGTCAAGGTCAACGCCGGTGAGTCCAAGAACACGGCCCGCCTCGCGGTCCTGCAGAAGTTCAGCAACATCTTCACGGGCTGGGGCGTGAAGCCCGAGAACTTCATCGTGTACGACTACCACACGGGGGCGGGCACCACCGGGACGTCGGCGGCGGTGACCATCTTTCGCTCGTCGTTCAGTACGACCGACAAGAGCAAGGTCCTGGGCGTGCTCAGTGGCCTGCCCGGCGCATCGGACGATCTCTTGGGCGGCTTGAAGGACGGCAAGATGGGCAACGGCGCCACCCGCCGTTGCGCCGCCAAGCTGGTCGACGGGAGCGTCGACATTCTCATCGACATCGCCAACAACAAGGGCCACACGATGTTCGGCAAGGTCACGCTGTGCATGAAGAACCACTACGGCACCTGGGAGCCGGACGCCGCGCACACGGACCTCAACAACCTCATCTTCAACATGAACAAGGGCGACCCCATCATCGGCGGGAATCCCCCCCGACAGCAGCTGTGCTTCGTCGATTCCATGTTTTGCAACAAGGTGAACATCACCGGCTCGCCCGAGCTGATGCCCTGCTACTTCGTCATGGGCACCTTCGCGCCCGCGGTCGACTACCAGACGGTCAAGAAGATTCGCGAGGAGATCTCCAAGCTCACGCACGACTCGGCCACCATCAATTCGTACCTCACCGCTTGGGGCTACACCACGAGTGATCCGCAGTGGATCCTCGTCCCAGCGGCCAGCGTGACCCCCGACGCCGGCGCGCCGGCCACGGGCGGTAGCGGCGGTGGCGGCAGCGGCTCGGGCGGCAGCAACGTGGGCGGAGCGAGTGGCTCGGGCGGGGCCAACACGGGCGGCAGCAGCAGCTCGAGCGGCGCCGGCGGCGCGAATTCTGGCGGCAGCCGGGCCTCGGGCGGTGCCAGCGCGGGCGGGCGGAGCGGCTCGGGGGGCACTGGCAGCGGCGGGAGGGCAGGCTCGGGCGGGACTACCGCCTCCGGCGGCAGCAGCAGCAGCTCCGGCGGCGCCGGCACCGGCGGGACGACCGCGTCCGGCGGCACGACCGGCAGCGGCGGCAGCAGCGCCGGGTCCGGCGGCATGCCCGCCAGCTCGGCAGCCGGCTCCGGCGGTACGCCGTCAAGCGGTGGCTCGTCCGGTGGAGGCGCGGCCAGCAGCGGCCTCGGGTGCGGCTGCGACGTCGGGGGTGCACGCCTCGGCACGCGCGGCCTGGGCGCGGCGCTGGTTGTCGGAGCGGTCCTCGCCGGACAGCTACGGCGCCTGTTCGCTCGCCGGGAGAAGGTCGCCGCGGCGACGAGCGAGGCGAAAGCGCCAGAAACGGTTACGCAAACGTCCGTCGCGCAAGGGAACGGCAAGGCCGGCCAAGAGCCCTAGGGACGCCGCCCACAGACCAAGCCAGACGCAAGCCGGGGAGAAAGCATGACCACTACGAAAACGCACCGCCATCGCATCGTTCTTGTCACCTGCGCCGTGCTCTTTGCGGCCTGCACGAGCTCGTCCGACGGCGGGGGCAACACGCTCGACGAGAGCGGATTCGGAGCGAGGTATAAGCTCGCCGACAACGAGGTCGCCGGCTGGACGCAAGACACGGCCGCCGCCTCGTTTGCCACGTACAACGCCCAAACCATCTTCAACAAGATCGATGGAGCGGCGCCTGCGTACTTGGACCGTGGGATGCGCTTCGCGCTGTGGCAGCAACTCAAGGGCCCTGACCCGCAGAACTGCACGCTCGTGGCGATGGACATGACCAGCGAAGCGAATGCCAAGTCGATGGTTGCGTATCAGCAGGCGCCGCCCCAGTCGGCCAGCACCGCCATCCCAGGGTACGATGCCTCGGTCGCGATTGGCTCCGAGGCGATCGGGGGCATCAAGATCTACGCTTGCTTCAAGGCCCTGTACCTCGAGGTCGGGCTCGACGGTTTTGGTGCCGACAGTGCTGCCGCCAGCCAGGCCGGGGTGAAGTTCCTGCAGGCCGAAGAGGGGAAGACGAAGTAGCAGATGGCAGTGCGTCGCCGCCGACGCAGCAGGTCTCACCTGAGTAGCGGGTAGCGTGGCTGCGTACGCGGACACTCCACATTTCCGCGTACGCAACGGCGTCGCTCCGGGAAGGTTGGGCCGTGGTACTGGCGACATCCCGGTCGCGGGCACGCCTTCGATGGGCGTCTTGTCGGACGATGGTTTGAAGGGAATTGGCTTGCGAGCAGGGTTCTGCAGCGACCGTCGTGTCGTCACCCCTGGTCAGGTGTACGCGGAACGCGTAGTTGCCGGGCGCAATCCCCACCCCGTCGTCCGCCTGCGCGGCTTCAATCTTCCTGCTTGCATTCGGCAAGGATGGAGCGATCATCGAGCGACCGCTTTCCCGTCGGCGGTGGATAGCACTTGGTGCGGCTCTCCTTGGGATCTACGCTGATTTCGCGAGCTCCAGAAATCCGAGTGTGAAATGCGACCAGACCAGTATTGGCCAATTGATAGCGAGTGCGCTGACGTCCGCGCGCGGGCATCCTCGCTGTCGGACCCGGCAGGGGTCCTCGCCAACGGCCGAGGCGTGCGTTTGCTCGGCATCATGAACGCCATCCAGCTCGCGATCGACCGCCGGAAACGAGCGACGCTGGCGGTGCTGGTGGTTGCGCTTTCGTTGTGCGCCTGGAGCCAGCGTTGGCTGCAGGACGATGCCTACATTACCTTTCGCTATGCCCGCCACCTGGCCACGGGGTACGGCCCGGTTTGGAATCAGGGACTGGCCGTCGAGGGATACTCGAATTTCCTGTGGATGCTGGTGCTCGCCGGTTTGCACCGCGCCGGCCTTGGCCCCGAAGTGGCGAGCCAACTCTTGGGCGTGGCATGCTTTGCGGGTTCGTTGCTGCTGGTTTTCCGGCTCGGACAGAAGCTCCTGCCGGGGCGATGGTGGGCGCTCGCGGCGTGCTGGCTGACGGGAACCAACTACACGTTCTTCATGTATGCGACCGGTGGCCTCGAGACGCAGCTCATGGCCATGCTCGTGCTCGCCGCGTTGACGGTGGTGGTCTCGGCCTCCCAGCGCCGCCACCTCAGGCTGGTCTCCGCGGTCGCGCTGTCGGCCTACGCCGGGCTGGCCCTCCTGACCCGACCCGATTCGCCGCTCTTGGTATTCGTCTGCTTCGCCTTTGCCATAGGCGCGGCCAAGCTCTGGAAGGGAGAGCTCAGGCTTTGGCTCGGCCTGATGGGACCGCTCGTGGTTTTGGTGGTGCCCTGGCTCTACTGGAAGTACCAACTCTACGGCGACTTGCTGCCCAATACCTTCGCTGCAAAGGCATCGATCCACAGCAGCCTCACACTGGCCCGAGGCGCCACCTACGTCGGCTGGCTGTTTCTTTCGTACTGGTGGCTGCCGGCGGCGCTGGCCATCGGTTGGAAGGCCCGGCGCCATTTCCGACTTCCCCCCTTGTCGCTGTTGCCGTTGCTGGCGTACGTGGCCCTGTGGTTGGCTTACGTGGTCTGGGCCGGCGGCGACATCATGGAGCTACGCATGGTGGTGAGCATCATCCCGTTGTTCATCCTCCTGCTGTTGGCCGCGCTGGCCACCATGACGGGCGGCCGGTTCTTTCAGCTCTCGATCGTCGCCCTGTTGTGCGGCGGCAGCCTGGTGCACTGCCTCTACTTCGGCCGCTACGTCCGCCCGGCCGGGATCGGCACCATTCCCCAGCTACGGCAGTCCGTGCAGCGGGACGATCCCGCAAGCTGGGCCAGCATGGGCGAAAAGCTGCGGCAGTATCTGGGAGGCAACGGCGGGGCCACCTTGGCAGTTTCGCCGGCCGGCGCGATCCCGTATCTGTCCGAGCAGCGGACCATCGACTGCCTAGGTCTCAGCGACAAGTGGGTCGCGCGACAGGGCTTCTTGCGGCGGAAGTGCACCGTCTGCCAGGGCCACGCCAGGCTCGCCACCATCGCCTACCTGCAGCAGCAGAACGTGCACCTGCTCATCGGCCAACCGCAAGTCATGCCGTCGGGCGATCCGCTAGCCGACCCGTCCGAGGTCGTACGTGCGATGTTCTTTGGCGAGGACCTCGACTACTATCGCATCCCCGACGATGCCTGGTTGGTCCGCATTCCGCTCGAGGGCGGGCTTGACTTGGCCGCGCTGTACCTGGCGCGAACGCCGCGGGTGGACGCGCTGCTATCGGCAGGGACGTGGCAAGGGCAACCACTGGCCTTTCGTTCGCCGTCGCGCGTGCTCCGGCCGTGACGGCGTTGGCTGCCGGGCATACGCTCACCGAGCCCGACGAGGCCACGACCACGATGTCGGGCCTAGGGTCCCCGATCAAATCGCCCACCGCAAGGCCGTTGCCCTTGACGGCGTATTCCACGTCCTACTCCGTCGCACATGCATCCTACCCGCGTTACGGTTTCCCGCCGCAGGTCGTGAAGCCGCCGGTGAGCAGCGAGAGGTAGACGGCCCGCAAGCAGCGCGAGAAGTAGTTCGCGTCGAAGCCCGAGGTGTTCGGGAGCTTCTTGATCTCGGCCGCGAAGTCGTCGACCGTCGCCTGGTCGAAGGTGATGGCGCCGCAGGCGAAGGCGCCGATGTTGATCACCGAGTGCTTGGCCGCGTCGGGATGCGAGGAAGCGCTGCCGTCGAGCTTGAGCCAGAGACCGATGTTGGCGATGCCCTTGCCCTTGGCCCAGGCGGTTGTCTTGTCGGCGAAGGTCTTGGCCGCCGAGGTGCCCCACCACGCGTAGTCGGTGGCAATCCGCCAAGGGGTGCGCGCGGCGTCCGAGCCGAAGTCGTCGGGATTGGTGTAGCTCGAGGCGCACGCCGACGTGCCGCCGGAATTCGAAGTCCAGTTCTTGACCAGTCCGGTCGAGCCGTTGGCGCCAGCGGTCAGGATCGGATAGGTGTCGTCCGCCAGCTTGTTCCAGAAATCCTTGTCCGACTGGTTGGTGAGGAACTTGGCGAATGCCCGGTAGTAGCCGGGCGCGAAATAGGACGGGTTCACGCAGCCGCCACCCATGCTCTCGAACCAGGCGCTGTCGCCCGGCTGCAGGTAGTTCTTGCCGTTGTCGGTGCCGGTCTCGTTGCCCTTGATCGAGCCCAGCAGGCTGGTGGCGGCGGCCGTGTAGTCGGTGCCACTCGGCGAGGTGCCCCACCGGCACTTGGCCATGACCAGCGCCATGGCCGCGTCGAGATCCGCGTCGGTCGCCGCGCCGTCGGGGTACTGGCCGTACTTCGTGTCTCGGTGCGCGTCGCAGCCGTAGCGCAACCAGTTCATGAGGCCGTTGCTCTGCGAGGCCTTCTTGTAATAGGCCCACAAGCCGTCGAACGCGGCCTGCTCGTTGTGCGCGACGGTGAGGAGCATGCCGTAGCCGATGCCTTCGGAGACGGTCGCGTCGAGCTTGGCCATCTCCCAGCGGGTTCGGAACACACCGCCGGTGCAGTCTTCGAGATGGTTAGTCTTCCAGTCGGCGTAGGCGGCGTCGGCATCGTCGGGTGTCACCGTCGTCGGTTTGAACCCGTTCGGGAGCGGCGGGCCGGCATTGCCGCCGGTCGCAGTCGTGCCGCCGCTGCCCATGTTCCCGCCGGTCGCGGTCGTGCCACCGCTGCCGCCGGGTCCGGTGACACCGCCGCTGCCCGCCGCACCGCCACCGCCGGCCATCCCGCCGGTTGCAGTCGTGCCGCCACTTCCGGTCGCGCCGCCCTTGCCGGTCGTACCACCGCTGCCGG
>JADGRD010000270.1 GCA_017881285.1 Pseudomonadota bacterium
CCTCAGGGCATCGGCCTGGCCGGAGAGTCCCCCGCCCTTCACGCTGGCGAAAATGTCGAGACTGCCGGAAGTCTCGGTGAGCTCGAGCGCCTGGCGGAACACCATGCGCGAGGTCTCGCGGCCGAAATAAGCCTCCAAGGTCCGCTCGTTGATCTGGATCTTGCCGTTGCCGGGCTGGATCCAGACGCGCGCCACCGCATGCTTGCGACGGCCAGTGGCATAAATACTCTTCTGCGGGTCAATCATGCGGAGACTCCGGACTTACGATAGGGCGAGCGGTTTGGGCTGCTGGGCGCTGTGCGGGTGCTCGGTGCCCGCGTAGACCTTCAGCTTCTTGTAGATACGGCGGCCGAGCGGGCCCTTGGGCAGCATGCCCCAGACGGCGCGCTTGACCAGCTCGGTCGGGTGCTTCTCGATGAGCTGCTTGGCCGAGTACTCGGCCAGGCCGCCCGGGAAGAGCGAGTGATCCCGATACAGCTTGTCAGTCCACTTCTTGCCCGTCAGGCGCACCTTCTCGGCGTTCACCACCACCACGAAGCCGCCGGTGTCGGCGTGCGGGGTGAAGATGGCCTTGTCCTTGCCACGCAAGACCGAAGCGATCTTCGTGGCGGCACGACCCAGGGTCTTGCCCTGGACGTCGGCGATGTACCAGGAGCGAGAGGTGGACTCCTTGGCGGATACGGTCTTTCTTTGGCGCGGCGCTACTGTAGACACGGGGCGCTTCTAATACTAGAGCCACGGCCGGAAGTCAACCCTACGCCGGGGCCAACGGCATCCGTGGAGTCCGCCCTCCGGCCCCAGTGCCGGCGAATTTGCGCACCGGGCCGATGGGCGCCCTTGCCAACACGCGGCAGGCAGCCGGCCAGCGCAACGTCGCTCAGCGTGGAAGCTCATCTCTCCTGCGGTAGACGCGCGCAAGGATTTCAGCCCGTGGCCCGGCTTCCGCGGCCGTCCCACTCCACGACACGCGCGCCTTGCCGGTCTCGTCGCCCTCCACGGTCCCCACCTGCTGGTAGTGCTCCCGCGCGAAACGCCTTGCCCACTCGAAGATCGTCCGGTCGCTCGCCGGCCCGGCCAACCACGACGGGTACGTCTTGACGGTCACCAGAAAGAGCGGCATCGAGGACTCGATCTCGCGCATCATCTGTTCCTGCATCCTTGGCGCGTAGGGCTGCGGTTCCATGAGGGCGTAGGTGTAGATGTAGCCGGTGGCCGAGCGCCGCCCGGCGTAGAAGGAGATTTCGGGCTCCGAGCCGAGCACGGCGAGGCGGTCGGCCGCGGCCGAGTGCTCCCGGATGTACCGGCCAATCTCCTCCATCTCGGGAAACAAGTTCGCCTTGTACCTCTGCCGGCTCAGCTCGACCGGGGACATCGTGAAGAGGTAGCCGCGCTCGCTCACGACGTAGTGGCCAATGCTGGCAAGAAAGAGCAGCGAAGCGACGAGCCGCGTGGCCACCGCGTCCGCCCGCGCGCGCGGAAGCAAGCGCGCGCTCGCCACGACCGCGATCGCGGCCAGGAGAGCCAGCGCGGGCAAGAGCAGGACGAAGTAGTGCTCGCGGAAGAGAAAGCCGGGAACAATGGCGAGCCAGGAGACGGCGGTGAGGCCGAAGACGATCGCCCGCGCCCGGCCGGGCCACCTGCAAAGGGCCAGGGCCAGCAGGCCCGCTGCCGCCAGAAACCACACCACGAACGTGTGTTCGCCGGCCTTGCCCACCCCGTACAGGAAGGTGGCGGCAGCGTCCCGGAGAGGGACCGTGCGCACGTATTCCGTGGCGTAGGTGACCGTCCAGAACCAGAACTGGCGCCACACCCCCTCGACGGCCATGACGGCGGTCAGGACCGCCAGCGGCAGCGCGAAGCCCAGACCGAGCCAGCCGGCGACGCGACCCGCCGCACGGTAGTCTCGCCGCCCGCCTCCCAGGCAATCGCCGACGGCCAGCGCCAGCCCGCCCGCGAAGTACGCGACCGCGTGCTGCTTCATGAGGACCGCCGTTCCGAGCAGAAGACCCGCGCCTAGGAAGGTCCGCGCGCGCCCGCCGGGTTGGCCGCGCACCAGGAGCAGAAGCCCGCCCAGGGCAAAGCAAAGCGCGAAGTGCGTGGCGTGCGCCCAGACGCCCATCACGCCGCGATCGAGCGAGAGCAAGGCGAAGAACGCGGCCGCCAGCACCGCCGTGAAGTCATCGAGCAGCCGCCGCCCGAGCGCGAAGACCAGCAGGATCGTCGCCGCATTCACCAGCATGAGCCCCAGGTGGATGGCGCGAGCCGACGGCCCCGCCAGCGCCATGATGACGCTGTAGGCGTAGTACGTCCCCGGGAACTTCATGTTGTAGGCTTGGGCATAGGGCGGCACGCCTTGCAGGAGGAGTTGCCCGGCGTAGGCGTACTCGCCCTCGTCGCGTTCCAGGGGTACGTCGGCGACGCGCACGCGAAAGGCGGCCGCGAGCGCGATGACGGCCAGCACGGCGAGAAGGGGCGTGCGCCGGTTCCGCGGTGGTGTGTCCGTCACCCTTGCACCCTACTGCGTCTTGCACGCATTCCCAAGACAGGCAGGAAGCGAGCGTCGCCGGAAGTGTCGCGACGGTTGCGAACCGGGTACCCGTATAGGAAGATGAGTAGCCATGATGGTGCTGGTTTTCGTGCCCTATCTGGCAGCGGCCGTCTTCGTCGCCGCCGTCGTCATCCGGTGGGTCAAGATCGCCAGGCTGCCGGTCCACTTGCGCTGGGAACTGTACCCGGTCGCCCACGAACGCAACTCCGCCTACGGTGGCTCGTTCTTCGAGCGTCTGGACTGGTGGAAACACCACCCGCCCACGAGCCGTATGGGCGAGCTCAAGGTCATGGTGCCCGAGATGCTCCTACTCACGGGCGTGCACGAGCACGACCGCGCGCTCTGGTTCCGCAGCTACCCGTTCCACCTAGGCCTCTATCTGCTGGCCGGCTTCATCGGGCTGCTGCTGGCCGGCGCCATCGCCCAGACCTTCGGGGCTCGCATCGAAGCAGGGTGGCTCCCGACAACCACCACGGTCGTCGGCGTGGCCGGGCTCGTCTTGCTGGCGGCGGGCTCCTTGGGTCTGCTCCTGCGCCGCCTGGCCAGCCCGGCGTTGCGTGCGCACAGCGCAGCCGCGGACTTCGCGAACTTGATCTTCTTCTTCACGGCGGCGGTGCTGGGGCTTGTCACCTTCGCCACCGTCGATCGCGATTTCGCCAGCCTGCGCCTCTTCGTGCGCGCGCTCGTGACCTTCCAGCCCGCCGGCGAAATGCCCGCGCTGGTTGCCATCGAGATCGTCGTGGTCTCCGCCCTCGCCGCCTACATCCCGCTCACCCATATGTCGCATTTCTTCACCAAGTGGTTCATGTACCACGACGTACGTTGGAACGACGAAGTCAACCAGGTCGGTTCCAAGCTCGAGGCCGCCATCGGCCGCCAGCTCGGCCACAAGGTGGACTGGAGCGCCCCGCACATTCGCGGGGACGGCAAGAAAACCTGGGTCGACGTGGCCACCGAACGCGTGAGCGACAGCGGGCTTCGCCCGGTGGAGCTCGACGCGGGAGATGGAAAGAACCCACCCAGGGTTCTTTCGCAAAAGGAAATCGGCAAGCCATGACCACCGCCGTTCCCTTCGCCAACGT
Organism: Pseudomonadota bacterium; assembly: GCA_017881285.1. GTDB lineage: Bacteria > Myxococcota_A > Polyangia > Fen-1088 > Fen-1088 > Fen-1118. The sequence continues at coordinate 3,631 of JADGRD010000270.1, forward strand.
CGGCCGGCCGAGCGAGCGGCTCGGCACCCTCGAAGAGAAACACCGGATTCCGTTGCCGCCGCCCTACGACAAGGACGAGGAGCCACCGCTGCCACAGCTTTCCGCCCAGGTGCGCGCGGCCTGCGAATGCTCGCTCGACGACACGGTCGCGGTTTCCCTGCCCCGCCCCGCCAGCCCCGAGGCGGAGGAGGCGCTGGTCAAGAGTTTCTTGGCCGGCCTCGACAAGCTCTTCAGCGAAGCCAACAACTGGACCTTCCTCGAACCCCTCGTGCTGTCGATCGAGCACTGTGCGAAGTGCCAGACCTGCGCGGAGGCCTGTCACATCTTCGTGGAGAGCGGCAGAAACGAGCTCTATCGGCCGACCTTCCGCTCCGAGATCCTGCGGCGCCTCTATTTCAAGCACAAAAGCGGCGGCAGCCTCGTCTCGCGCTTCCAGCACGGCGACATCGATATCAACTGGACCACCATCGCGCGCTTGCTGGAGCTGGCGTACCGCTGCAACCTCTGCCGGCGCTGCGCCCAAACCTGTCCCATCGGGGTTGACAACGGCCTGCTCGCCCACGAGATCCGCAAGCTCTTCAGCATGGAGCTGGGCATCGCCCCCAAGGAGATCCACGAGAAGGGCTCGCTGCTACAACTGCGCGTCGGCTCGTCTACCGGGATGAGTCCGGCCGCAGTCAAGGACAACATCGATTTCATCGACCAGGACATGAGCGAGAAGACCGGCATCCCGGTCAAGACCCGGTGGGACGTCGCCGGCGCGGACGTGCTGCTCATGCACAACGCCGGCGAGATCCTCGCGTGGCCGGAGAACCCGGGCGCCTTCGCGCTCATCCTCGACGCCGCCGGGATCTCGTGGACGCTGTCGAGCGAGCTCGTCGGCTACGACGCCATCAACTACGGCCTGTGGTACGACGACGCCCAGTTCGCGCGGGTGGCGGTCAAGCACGCCCAGATCGCCCGCAAGCTCGGCGTCAAGAAGCTGGTCATCGGCGAATGCGGGCACGCCCACAAGTCGATGATGGTCATCGCCGATCGCGTGCTCACCGGCGAGCTCAACATCCCGCGCGAGAGCTCGATGACCTTGCTCGACGACATCGTGGCGAGCGGCAAGCTCAAGCTCGATCCCACGCGCAACGACTTCCCGGTGACCCTGCACGACCCCTGCAACGTCGTGCGCTTGATGGGCGTGGTCGAGCCGCAGCGACGCATCCTGCGCCAGATCGCGCCGCGCTTCCGCGAGATGACCCCGCACGGGGTCGACAACTACTGCTGCGGCGGCGGCAGCGGCTTCGCCATCATGTCGGGTCACAACTTCGCCGACTGGCGCATGCGCGTCGCCTCGCGGCGGAAATTCCGGCAGATCCTCGAAGCGTTCGCCGACGACCTCGACCCCAAGCACCCCAAGTACGTCTGCGCCCCGTGCAGCAACTGCAAGGGCGCGATTCGCGACATTCTCAAGCGCTACCGGGCCTGGGAGCGCGTCGGCATTCACTACGGCGGCCTCGCCGAGCTCATCGTCAACGCGATGGCCGACGTCAAGCCGGGGTTCATCAACTTCTCGGAGTTGTAGCTCGACTCGTCGTGGAACGTCGTGCAGACCTTGACCGCCACTATTTCGGGTGCGCCGATTGGCGCGAGACCCTCTACGGCCCGCCGCCGAGGTAGATTCAGTATTCCGTTACATTTCACGGCAAGGCCGTTATATTTGACGGGTGCACGTCCTCCGGGTCTGGAAGGAACTGTTTCGCCGGCCACGTCTCGATGAATCGATCGCGGATGTCGCCCCCATTCTCGCGGCCGAGCTCGGGGTCGGGGGCATCGTCGTCCGGCAGCTCGATCTGAAGGCGCGCGCGTGGGCCACCACGGCCACCGGCCGGGCGGGAACGTGGAACACCTTTCCGCCGGGCCAGAACAAGTGCAAGCCCGGACAGCTCGACCAGATCCTCGCCTGGTACGGCTCGAAGGAGATCGTTCGCGGCCGGCCGCGCGGCAATGCCCTGGTGCGGGCCATGGTCGGCGACGCCCTCAAGGCCGACGTCACCGCCGGCCCCCTGATGAGCGACAGCGAGGAGTCGCCGGTGGCG
>JADGRD010000271.1 GCA_017881285.1 Pseudomonadota bacterium
CCCAGTGGAGGCCGGCAAGGACGTCAGGGTGACCCACTACTGGAAGGTGAACGTGGCGCCCGGCGAAGGCTGGAAGATGTTCACGCACATCAGCGGCACCAACAAGCAAGGCTTCGCCAACGTGGATCACACGCCGGTGAGTGGCAAGTACCCGGCGGCGAAGTGGAAGGCGGGTCAGATCATACGTGACCAGCACAGCTTCCGTCCGCCGGCCGGCTGGAACTACGATCACCTCGAGGTCTACACCGGCCTCTACAAAGGCCAGGAACGCATGGCGATCAAGTCTGGCACCAACAAGGACGACAACCGCGTATTCTGCGGCAGCGTCCCCATGAACGTGAAGGCGCCGCCGCCGCTCAAGCGTTACATCGTCACCAAGACGACCAAGCCGATCAAGCTCGATGGCAAGCTCGACGAGCCGGCGTGGAAGGCCGCGCCATCGACCGGTCCCTTCGTGGACACCATGACGGGCAATCCCGCCCCCATCGCCACCGAGGCCAAGCTCTTGTGGGATACCCAGAACCTCTACGTCGCCTTCGAGAACGCAGACACCGACGTGTGGTCCACGTTGACCAAGCGCGACGACAAGCTGTGGACGCAGGAAGCGGTCGAGGTGATGCTCGACGCCGACGGCAACGGCAAGACCTACATCGAATTGCAGGTCGCGCCGAACGGCACCATCTTCGACACCTACCTGCCGACGTACCGTAAGTACGAGGACAGCATCGATCCCAAGCGCAAGGCGTTCGACTGGAACTCCAAGCTCAAGGCCGCGGTCAAGGTCGACGGCACGCTCAACAAGCGCGAGGACCAGGACAAAAGCTGGACCGTCGAGATGGCGTTGCCGCTCGCCGACGCGAACGGACTCGACAAGCCGGGCGTGAAGGTGCCGCCGGCGGTTGGCGACGTGTGGCGCATGAACATGTACCGCATGGACTCGCCCAAGGATAAGGGACAGCTCGCGGCCGCCTGGAGCCCCCCGCTGGTGGGTGACTTCCACAAGCTCGATCGCTTCGGCGAGATCGTGTTCGGCGACGAGAAGGGCGAAGTGCCTCCGCCCAAGGCCGCGGTGGACGAGAAGGCGGCCAAGGACGCGAAGGCCGGCAAGGACGCGAAGGCCGGCAAGGGCAAGGCCGCCAAGGACGAGAAGGCCACGGCGCAGACGCCTAAGCGTGAGAAGAAGGCCACGGCCGAAAAGCAGTCTGCCAAGAAGAACGAGGCGAAGTAACCCTCTGCTAGGAGCAGCGATGAAGGCCGCCGGGCAATTGCCAGGCGGCCTTTTTCGATCGTCCTAGGATAACGCGCGACCATGATAGGCGAAGAGCGAGCAGGATGAGCCATAGAGAGCACAGAGGCAGAAGAGGGCACAGAGAGGGTTCGCATCCAAGAGCCGGGTGCCCTTCTGTTTCCAAGCTCTGTGTTCTCTGCCTGCTCTGTGCCCTCTCTAGCCATCTCTCTTGCGCCTCCGGTGTTACGCGTCAAGCGGGGGCGGGCGGGGCCAGTATGGTGCTCGCACCGCCGGCCGCGGTCTCGCCCTCGGGGCCGGGCGCCGAGTTCTACGCCACGCAGGTGGAAGCCGCGGTGGTGGGAGACGCGCTGGCCGGGCAGATCGCTTCCGAGATCGACGGCGGCCGGCGGAAACGCGGGCAGGTTCCCCTGGTCCGCGACGGGCGGCTCGACCGCGTGGCCCGCGACATCGTCCGGGCGGCGGGAGGCTGTCGGGTGCCAGCCCCCGAGGCGGTCGGCTTTCTGCTCTGGCACTACGGGGTGGTCGATCCCGAGCCCAATCTCTTCCTGCACTGTGGTGACGACGGCGCCGAAGCCACCGCGCTCTTGGCCATGCGGTCGAATTTCGTGGGCGCGAAGGCCGCGCCGGATTGGCGGAGGGTTGGGATTGGCGTCGAGCGCACGGCCGGGCAGTGGAGCGCGGCCATCATCTTCCAGGAGAAGCACCTCGACATGGAGCCCGTGCCGCGCACGCTCGCGCCCGGGGCGCACGCCACTCTCGCCTTCCGTTTGCGTGCCGCGTTCCACAAGCCGGAAGTCCTGGTCACGCCGGCGCGGGGCACGGTGGTGCGGCAAGAGGCCACGTCGCATCGCGATGGTTATGGGGCCCGTCTCGACTGCGATCGGGGCAACGGGGCCTACCAGGTCGAGATCCTCGCGCAGGACGAACGCGGCCCGCGGGTACTGGCCAACTTCCCCGTCTATTGCGGAGTCGCGGGGCCCACGACCTTCGTCGTCGCGGCGCCGCTCGCCCCGTCCACGCTGGATCCGGAGGCCACCGAGCGGCAGCTTCTCGATCTGTTGGATCGCGACCGCGGGCAAGCCGGCTTGCCCGCCTTCGTGCGCGATGCGCGCCTGGCGGCGGCCGCGCGCCGCTACAGCCGGGAAATGGCCGAGACCGGCGAGGTCGCGCACGTCTCTCCGCGCACAGGCAGCGTGGTCGACCGCGTGCGCAAGGCCGGGGTCGAGCCGCCGCCCACCGCGATCATGGAGAACGTCGGCAGCGCCACGTCGGCGGGCGACGCCGAGCATGCGTTCATGGGCAGCCCCGGCCATCGCGACAACATCTTGAGCCCACTCGTCACCCATGTCGGGGTCGGCATGGCCGTTGGCCGCGATGAGGGCGGGACCGCGATCCTCTACTTCACGCAGATCTTCGTCGGCTGGGGAAAGTAGCCGGGCCGCCACCGTTCGTGGTAGCAGAAGCTCCCATGACGGACATGAAGACAGGGAAGAACGCCTCGGCCGCGTTGCTCGTGGTCGGCTCGGTTGCGCTCGACACCGTCGAAACCAGCCACGAGCGGCGCGCGGAGATTCTGGGTGGCGCCGCTTGCTTCTCGTGTTGCGCGGCCTCGTTCTTTGCCCGCACGCGCCTGGTCGGCGTGGTGGGCACGGACTTTCCGGCGGCCCACGAGGATTTTCTGCGCAGCCGCGGCATCGACCTTCTGGGCCTGGAACGCGCGCCGGGCCGCACTTTTCGCTGGGCCGGCCGCTATGCCGCGGATTTCAACACGCGCACCACGCTCGACACGCAGCTCAACGTGTTCGAGACTTTCAAGCCCAAGCTGCCGCCCGCCTGGACGGAAACGCCCTTCGTCTTTCTGGCCAACATCGATCCGGTGCTCCAGCTCGGCGTCCTTGCGCAGGTGAAGCGGCCGCGCTTTTCCGCGTGCGACACCATGAACTTCTGGATCGAGGGCAAGCGAGCGGATCTGCTGCGCGTGCTCGAACGCGTGGACATGCTCCTGCTCAACGACGAGGAGGCGCGCCAGCTTTCCGGGGAATCCAGCCTGCCGGCCGCGGCCCGGGCGATTTCGGCGATGGGCCCCCAAGCGGTGGTCATCAAGCGTGGTGATGCCGGCGCGCTGCTTTTTCAGGGCGGCGACGTCTTCGCGGCGCCAGCCTTTCCCCTCGACAAGGTGGTGGACCCGACGGGCGCGGGCGACTCCTTCGCCGGTGCCTTGCTGGGGTGTCTGGCAGCCGCGGGCGACACCTCGCCGGCCAGCGTACGTTCGGCCCTGGTGGCGGGCACGGTGCTCGCCTCCTTCTGCGTCGAGGATTTCAGCCTCGATCGCTTCCGCGTCCTCGACGAGGCACAGATTCGCGGCCGCATCGCCGCGTACGCCGAGCTGCTGCGTTTCCAGGCGCCCAAAATCTAGGATGACCTGACCTATTTCCTTCCGGAGCGGCCGAGCAGGTAGCGCAGGAGCGGAGCGGCGTGCAGCGCCTGGATCATCTCGCCCTCGTCGATGAGCCGGGCGGCGTCGCCGACCTTGATCAGATGGACGCGCAGATCCTCGGTTGTCTCGGGCGCCGGCTCCGCGACCCGCTCGACCCCTTCGGCCAGGAAGGTCGTGGTCCAGTTGTTCTGCAGCGCCGGATTGGCCGACAGGCGTGTGAGAAGCGACCAGCGGCCACCGCCGAAGCCGGTTTCCTCGCGCAGCTCGCGGCGTCCCGCGGCTTCGATATCCTCGCCCTCGTCGACCACCCCGGCCGGGATCTCGTAGTGGACCGCGCCCAGTCCGGGCCGGTACTGGCGCACGAACACGAGCTCGTCGTTCCGGGTAACGGCGACGACGTTCACCCAGGGCGGAAACTCGGAAATCCAGTAGTCGGCGATCTCGCGGCCGGTGGGCAAGCGAAAGCGCTGGTGGCGCAGGACCAGCCAGGGCGGCCGGCGGAAGAGGTAGGTCTGGTCGAGGCACTCCCAGGGCAGGGGATCGTCGGGCAACTTCGAGGGCACGGAGGCAGTATTGAGGATCGAGGTGTGGGCTGCAAGCAAGCTGGAAGCTGGCAGAATTTCGGGTACCCTACGGGTCTTCTGCCGTGAGTGAAAAGCGAGACTACTACGAAGTCCTGGGCGTCGGCCGCGATGCCGACGCGTCCGAGCTGAAGCGCGCCTATCGCAAGCTCGCGCTCGAACTGCACCCTGATCGCAACTCGAGCGACAAGGAGGCCGAGGAGCGCTTCAAGGAGGCATCAGAGGCCTATCAAGTTCTCTCCGACCCGGAAAAACGCGGGCTCTACGACCGCTTCGGCCACGAAGGGCCGCGCGGCAGCGGCTTCGGCAGCGGTTTTGCGAACGTCGGCGACATCTTCTCGGCCTTTGGCGACATCTTCGGCGATCTCTTCGGCGGTTTGGGCGGGTTCGGCGGCGGGCGTGCGCAGGCGCGAGGGGCCGACCTCGAAACCCGCGTGGACCTGACGCTGGCCGAGGTGTCGAGCGGCGTCAGCAAGGAAGTCAAGCTCCGCCGGCGTATCACCTGCAAGGACTGCGGCGGCTCGGGTGCGGCGGTGGGCAGCGGGCGCGAGCGCTGCCAACAGTGCGGCGGCCACGGCCAGGTCATGCACCGGCAGGGCTTCCTGATGATCCAGACCGTGTGCCCCATCTGCCGCGGCGAGGGCACCATCGTGCGCAAGCCGTGCGAGCCGTGCCAGGGCAGTGGCCTGGTCACCTCCGAGGAAGGCTTGCGGGTCAACATCCCCGCGGGCGTCGAGGACGGGGCGACCTTGCGCCTGTCCGGGCGGGGCGAAGCCGCGCCCGGGGGCGGTCAGACGGGCCATCTCTACGTCAGCCTGCACGTGGCGGCCGATCCGCGCTTCGATCGCGACGGCGCCGATCTGCACACTGTCGTTTCGCTGTCTTTCCCGCAGGCGGCCCTGGGTGCCACCGTGAAGGCGCCCTCGCTCGACGGCGAAGTCGAATTGAACGTGGCGCCTGGCACCCAGCCCGGCGAGACCATCGTGCTGCGGGGCAAGGGCCTACCGCGCCTGCAGGGCCGCGGCACTGGCGATCTCATCGCCCACCTCCGGTTGGTCGTGCCCAAGACGTTCTCCATCGAGCAGGAAGCGGCGCTGCGTGCCTACGCCGGCGCCGGCGGCGACCAAGTCGAGCCGCCGAACGAACGCAGCGGCTTCTGGCGCAAGAAGCGGAAGTAGTTACTTTCGCTTCTTCTTGTCCTGCCCGTTGGCGGTGGGCTTCTTCAGCGCGAAGGCAATCTGCGGCACGGGTTTGTCGTGCTGGTAGAGCCAGGCGTAGGTCAGGTAGCTCGAGAGGACCCGCTTGGTGTAGCCGCGGGTTTCATCGAAGGGGATGGTTTCGATGAACTCGTCGAGCTCGAGGTCGCCGCGTTCGCGCAGCCAGCGATCCACGCCGCCCTCGCCGGCGTTGTAGCCGCTGATGACCAG
>JADGRD010000272.1 GCA_017881285.1 Pseudomonadota bacterium
CCGGCGCGGCGCCGTCGCGCACGACGCGCACCAGGGCGGTCACGCCGGGCTGGGTCGCGGCGTACGACAGCGCCAGCTTGGCCTTGGCCGGAAGCTGCAGGTAGTAGGACAGCCGCGACGCCTCGGGCAGCGAGATGGCCGTCTTCTTCACGCCGTCGACGTCGACCACGGCCGGTTCGGGCAGGCCGCGCGGGGCCGCGGGCAGCGCGGGGGCCGGGCGCGCCGGGCCGAGCTCGAGCGTGTCGATGGCCGCCGCGGAGCGCTTGCCCCCCGCGAGGGCGGCCGCGTTGCGGAAGGTGAGGCGGATGCGGTTCTCGCCCAGGTTGAGCGTGGCGGCCGGCACCGTCATGTCGTAGGCCGCGCGTTCCTTGCTCACCTCGATGGTAGTCACGGGCTTCTCGTTGGCGAAAACGGAGAGCCGCTGGTTCGGCGCCACGGAACGCATGACGATGCTCAACTGCAAGTCGGAGAGCGACTTGCCCGCGGCGCCGTCGCCGTCGGCGTCCAGGGGAAAGGCGAAAGATGCGGACGCGCCGGAGATGTACGCAACCCGGGCGTTCCCGTCTTTCTGTCCGAGGATCCACGACCCCTTCCAACCGCCGTCGACGAACTTGTAGAAGTCCACCTTGCCCGCGTCGAGGATCATGCGTCCGCCCCGGTGCAAGATGGCGTGCACCCGATTGGCCAGCATGTCGACCGCCACGCGGTGGCCGGCCAGATTGGCCTTGCCGGGCGCGACCGTGGGCGCGGCCTCGGCACTCGGAATGACGGTGCTCGCCGTGGGCGATGCGCCCTTGCCCGAGGGCTTTCCGCACGCGCCCAGGGCACCAAGCAGAACGAGGGTTGGTATTCGGAGACTGCGGGTTAACTTCTGATGCGATCCGGTGGATACCACAGGCAGGGAGGTTGCTTGGTCGGCCAGCCCTGGTCAAGAGTCTGGTTGCGGTTGTGCTACTCTGCGGACCCACTCCGATGACCGAAAGTCGCCCCCCGCGTTTCCACCTTCCCGTCGCTCTTTCCGCCTTTGCCGGCCTGCTTGGCGCGGGCGTGGTCGACGCCCTTGCCGTGGTGGTCCGTGGCCATCAGGCCAGTTTTCTCGAGGCGCTGGCGCTCTCCGTCGGGCTCTACGGAGCCTGCGGCCTCATCGTGGCCGCCCTCCTCGGCTGGGCCGTCGCGACCGCGCTCGGCGCCATCCCGGGCGGCTGGCGCGGCCTGATCGAGGACGCGGCGCTCGACGGCCGCGTGAGTGGGCTCCTGCTGGGGGCAACGGCCGGCGGCCTCGTGCTCGCGCTTGGGGCGGGCATCGGTCACAAGGCCTTCGTGGCGGGCATGAACAGCCAGACCTTGGTCACCATCGCCACCGCCGGCCTCGCCCTTATCATGGCGCTGCCGGCGACACTTGCCCTGCTCGCTTCGTGGCGTCTCCTGGCCCGTCTGGCTCTGCGCTTCGTGCCCCGCCGCCCGAAACTGCCGCGCGCCGGCGTCGTGGTCCTCGCCCTCACCCTCCTGGGTCTTCTGGCCTTCGTCGCCGCTCTGTCGCGCGCGGACTGGCGGGTGCTCGACCTCGGGCCTCTGTGGGCCGCTGGTCTCGCGCTCGCGCTCGGCATCGCCCACGGCGGGTTCTGGCACGTTTCCGCTGCCGGCCAGCGTCTCCTGCGAAAACTGCCCACCCGGATTCTACGGCCCGCGCTCGCCGTCGTGGTCGGGCTGTTGCTCCTGGTTGGCAGTCACATCAAGGAAAGCTCTCCCACCTACGCGGCCATCAACGAAGGCGGCCTCGGGCTCAAGTTCGCCCTCAAGCTGGCGCGCCAGGCGACGGATCGCGACGGCGACGGCTACTCCGCCCTCTTCGGCGGCGGCGACTGCGACGACACTCGCGCCGATGTCTATCCGGGCGCCGACGACATTCCTGGCGACGGCATCGATCAGAATTGCGAAGGCGGCGACGCGCCCCTGCCCACGCCGGGCGCCGCGACCGCCGGCGATGCGAAGCCGACGGAGCCGGCGCAGGCCACCAAGACCGGAGCATTTTCGGGCAACATCCTCATCATTGCCATCGACGCCACGCGCGCCGACCGGCTGGGGGTCGCGGGCTATGGCCGGCCGGCCGGCCGTTCGCTGACCCCCAACCTGGACGCGCTCGCGCGGCGCGGGGCCTACTTTCGCCGCGTGTGGGCCCAGGCGCCGAATACCCCGCGCTCGTTCCCGTCGTTCGTGACCTCACTCTACCCGTCGGAGATCGCCTGGCAGAAGAAGACCTTCAACTACTCGCCGCTCCTGCCGTCGAACCACACCTTCTTCGAGCCCCTGGCGGCGGCGGGCTGGAAACCCATCGGCATCTTCTCGCACTTCTATTTCACCCCCGACCGCGGCATCTCCAAGGGCTTCGCCGAATGGTCGGACGACGGCGCCAAGTCCATTGCCGACTCGAACAAGGACATCGCGGCCCCACGCATCGTCCCGCGCGTGCTCGAACGGCTGAAGAAGGCCGCGGCCACCAAGGAACGGTTCGTGCTGTGGACCCACCTTTTCGAACCGCACTCGAGCTACATGTCCCATCCGGAATTCCCCAGCACGCTGTCCGGCGTGCAGGGCCTCGAGGAGAAGTACGACTACGAAATCGCCTACGACGACCAGTGGATCGGCAAGATCCTGCAGACCCTCGACGAGACCAAGCTGGCCGACAGCACGGCCATCGTCGCGTTCGGCGATCACGGCGAGGCGTGGGGCGAGCACAACCGGATCTACTTCCACGGCCAGAATCTGACCGAGGAACAACTGCGCGTTCCCCTCATCTTCGCCATCCCGGGCCGCAAGCCGGTGGTTTCCGACGACGAGGTGGGGCTCATCGACGTAGGGCCGACGCTGCTCGACCTACTGGGCATCGAGCCGGCGGCGTACCTGCATGGCCGCAGCTTGCTGCCGGCCATCGACGGCGGCGCCCTGCCCCCCCGGCCGATCTTCGCCGAGCTCTTGCCATCGACGGCAACGCACGATCACCACGTCGTCATGGTGGACCGCGGCAAGAAGATCGTGCACAAGGTCTCCGAGCGCCGCTTCGAGCTCTTCGACCTGAGCGCGGATCCCGGCCAGATGAAGAACCTGGCCGAGGAGCCGGCCCACAAACAGCTACTCGACGACCTCAAGGCCCGCCTCCTGGCTCACGAAGAGAAACGGGCCCCCTGATCTTCACCTCTGCGCAGCGGGGAGAGGTCGCGGCACAGCCGCGGGTGAGGGGCTACGCCGCCGAAGACGCCTTGCGCAGGGGAACCCGGTTGATGAGGGTCTTGAGGTCTTGGCCGGGGGCGAAGACCACGGTGCATTGGGCCGGGATGGCGATGGGCTGGCCGGTGGCCGGGTTGCGCACCGTGCGCGAGTTGCGCCGCCGCTTGGTGAAGGTGCCGAACCCCGGATAGCTCAACCGCGGTGGATTCGAGAGGTTGGGCCGGGCGCGGATGAAATAGTCGCCCACCTCGGTGAACACGGCATCGATGATGCGGGCGTAGGCCTTCTTGGTCAGAGTGCGCGGGAGATCCTTGCGGGTAGCAACTCTGGCAATGAGCTCGGCCTTCGTCATCGTTTTCCCCTTGTCAGCGAAACCGCGGCCAAGAGTAGGTCGCCGCTCGCCGAACTGTCAACGGGCAAGACGCCTCTCCCATGGATGGGTGCGCCATGCCGGCTGCCCGCTGGCCTTGCCGGCCTTGCCCAACCCGCCCGGTGCTATTCCACCCGTTCGGACCAACTCGTACGGGAGTAGCGCTCGAGGGCGGAGTTGTTGAGGATCTGCTGCATGCTGGTGATGCTCTCGCCGAGGCTGAGCGACGTCGGCGCGCCGTTGTTTGCCCCCATGATGCCGTCGATGAACAGCCCCAGGCCAACAAAGGCGACTCCGGTCAGCACGGTGTTGGTATAGGCGACACCCGCGATCTGGTACCACGTGCCGTCAGCGCCGAACTCGTGCACGGTGATGTAGCTCGTGCCGTAATTGAAGTGATCCGCGGCGGTCGGGCAGCTGTTCACACTCGCTGACCAGTCGTACCAGCCCGTGATGACCTGGAAGCCAAGCCCGTCCGACCGCAGGATGACCGTGGGCGTGCCCACCGGGCGCGCGGTGACCGGCAACTCGAGGCCGGTGCCGCAGGCCTGCGCCGCCGTCTTGGTGACGTCCGTGGACTGCAGACAGATGCGGTTGGCGGGATCGGTTGCGTCGGTCGCCAGGACGATCTGGCCCGACGCGAATGCGGTGTTGTAGTTCAGGACGGGGCTGGGCGGGGTATCGTTGCCGTCCCACTTGCTAACCACCAGTTGCGATCCCGGATAGCTGCTGGAATACGCCCGCGTATCGGGATCCAAGTTCGAGTTGGTGACCTGCACCAGATAGATGTAGCCCTTCGAGGAGGTATCCACCTTGGGCGCCTTGTCGAGTTGCACCACCGCGGGCGAGAAATGCAGTGGCTGCTTGCAGGTGCGCGTGTAGAGCTTCGGGATCGGCGAGCCCATCCCCGGCACGTACTGGAAGGTGTTGCCCCAGGTGTCGACGATATAGGCGCCCAGCAGGTTCTGGGAAGTCGCACCGGAAGACCAGTTGCGCGCCAGTCCGATGTCGGCCAGCACCGCCCGCTGCTGCGTGCAGGTCTCGCTCCCGGCAGCGATGACGTGCGGCGACCCCTGGATGGTGCCCGTCACCGCATCCACGTCCAGAACCGCCAGCCCCTGGTTGGTGTAGCCCGCGGTACCCCGGTTCTGGGTCGGATAGCCCGAGGCGAAGAGCACGCGGTTGTTGGCCGTCCCCGAGTTGTAGCCATTCAGATAGAAGGCCGGCACCGAGGTGGTTTCGCCGAGGTTCTTGTCCCAATTCGTGTCGCTCGACACGGCAGCGCTCCAAAGCAGGCTGCCCTTGCCTGAGCCCCAGCCTATGGGGCCGGCAGTCAAACCATTGAACGCCGTCTCGGTGACCACGTTGGTGATATCGAGCGCGAAAGGCTTGTTGCCGCCCGGGCCCTCGGGCATCACCAAAATGGTGTGCCAATCACCGCTCGCGCCGGAGCAACTCGAACCGAAGCACAGGTCCTTGACCTTGGGCGAGCCGGCTAGGCCGAAGATGTGCTGGCCCTTGTCCGCCAAGAGGTTCTGGTGGGCCTTGGTGGTGGGGTCGATCTTCTGGTCGGCCGCGAGGTTCTGGCCGCCCTGCGCGTAGAGTTTGGCGATCACGGACATCATGTCGTACGGGATGAAGGCAAATGCCTCTTCGCCGCCATAGTAGGTGGTGCTGTCGATGGTCTTCTCGCCAACATGAGCGAAGAAGGCGTGCAGCATGCCGTCGTCCCCGCCGACGTAGACCAGCTGCGGTCGCTTCCAAGTATTCTGCGAATAAACGGTCGAGCCGTTGAGTCCATTCGATGCCGCTTGCCCAACCACGATGGGCGTCGAGGACGTGACCGAGCCCATGAGCGGCGCCGGATTGCCCAGCCCGGGCTTGCCCAACAGCCACTGCATGATCCGCTCTGCCTCGGCAGCCGAGACGCCCAAGCCCGCGGAAGCGAGCGCGGAGGCGTTGTTCACCACGCCGGTGGTATGGTTGATATCGACCTGGGCCACCGTTCCTGCATTGCTGCTGAAGTAGATCCTTCGGTAGGTCCAGTCAGTCGGGTGGGGTGGCGTTACCGGCGAGGTGGTGGCGTCGCCGGCCGCGA